>CAZSJF010000069.1:8035-10368 GCA_964606705.1 uncultured Bacteroidales bacterium | reverse complement strand
TGTGTTGGGTGTGTTTGGGTTTGTGGGTCGGTGGGGGTTTTTGAGTTTAAAAATTTCCAGAGGATAGTTTTTGACTGCTGTATGACAGCATCATATCTTTTAAAAGTTTCAGGCCCCATATCCATGCCTTCCCATCCGTCTTCGATTTTGAAAATATCAAATACCTTTTTATTGGCTTCATTTGAAAAAGCGTCACCAGCAATGATATCCACAGGTATCATCAGGTTTATGTTTTTTTCCTTTGCCATATTGATAAACTTCAGTGCAAGGTCAAGCTTGTCATTTTCAACGATTGACTTTCCTATTTTTCCTCCCTGTGCTTTAACGAAAGTATATGACATCCCTCCGGCTATGAGCAGGTTGTCAACTTTATTCATGAGTTGTTCTATGACAAGGATCTTGTCGGAAATTTTAACCCCTCCGAGTATAGCGGTAACGGGCTTCTTGCCGGATGCCAGCACTTTATTTACGCTTTCGAGTTCACTTGTAATAAGATAGCCGAACATCTTGTCATTCGGGAAAAAATCAGCAATTATAGTAGTTGATGCATGGGCGCGGTGTGCTGTCCCGAAAGCATCGTTTACATAAACGTCAGCATAAGAAGCAAGGTGTTTAGCCATATTCCTTTGCTTTTCCTTCATCTCAGCTTTTTTCTTTTTTGCCTCTTCTTCACTTAATCCTTCAGTTTTGGCTTTGCCTTCTTCTTCCTTATAAAACCTGAGGTTTTCCAGCAAAAGAACTTCGCCGCTTTTCAATTCAGAAGACATTTTTCTTGCTGATTCCCCGAGGCAGTCATCAGCAAATTTTATATCGGTATTTAATTTTTTTGATATATAAGGAACTAAATGCTTCAGTGAGAACTTCTCTTCATAGCCGCCTTTAGGCCTGCCAAGATGTGACATTAATATTACTGCACCGCCTTTTTCACGTATTTTATTGATCGTAGGAACAGCGGCATCTATCCTTGTTGTATCAGTGATTTCAAATTTATCATTTAAAGGAACGTTGAAATCAACCCTTATGATTGCCTTTTTGTTGCTGAAATTGTAACTGTCAATATTTTTCATACTATAAAATTTTTATTATTTATTTCTGTAAAATTAATAAAATTGGCAATAATACAACAAGAGTCGGGAAGATTTATTTAATAGAAATATATTATATTTTGGGAATT
This sequence comes from uncultured Bacteroidales bacterium, assembly GCA_964606705.1. Taxonomy (GTDB): domain Bacteria; phylum Bacteroidota; class Bacteroidia; order Bacteroidales; family CAZSJF01; genus CAZSJF01. The sequence goes on along the minus strand of CAZSJF010000069.1, from coordinate 9,194 downwards.
TTTTAAATTTATGAAGTCTTATGTTTGAAAAGATTATCAATCTAAAATGTATATATGAAAACAAAACTATTAACAACTATCTGCATCTTGTTTATAATAACAATTTTATCCTGCAAAAAAGACCCCCTTCTTTCTAACGATATAAACGAAACACCTGTATATGCTGGTATATATGATACATCTTTTAATTATCACGAGTTCTCGCCATCCATTGCAATATCAGTTACATGGGACTCTTTAAATCTGTATGGGTATGGGAAAGATTCTATAGATATAGATTTAAATGGAAGCTACGATATAATTATAGATGTATCTTTTTTAAATTATGATAGTATTCATCTGTTGAATGGGTCTCCAAATCCATATCCTCATTACGGACTGAAATTAAGAAATGGCATGAAAGTTGCAATTTATGAAGAATTTTATCCAATTGGTATGGGCGCATTTGGATCTTTTGTTTGGATTGATACATTACAGTATGGGAAAAGAATAGATCAGATTTCCGAGTGGAATGAGTATGAATGTATTGAAATGTGGATGAAAGATCTCCCACCGGTCGCTTTATCAAATGGGTGTTGGTATTATGCCGAATCAACCAAATATATTGGCATCCGGAAAGACAATAATAAATTTGGCTGGATTGAAATCGATGCTACTGACTACGAAAATCTGATATTTGTAAGATATGCCATAAAAAAATAAGCATCACACATAGAGCATCTTATAATGTTTTATTCCTGCCTCAGTAAAAATATTTCCTGTTTTTTTAAACCCGTATTTTTCATAAAACTTTACAACAGTGATTTGTGCGTGTAAATAAACGGGTTTTGTTAATTTTATCACATCTTTCAGCACCTCCTGGAGAACAAATGACCCTATGCCGTACTTTCTGTATTCTTTAAGAACTGCAAACCGTTCAAGCTTTATGCCTTTTTCTGTTTCCCTCCATCTTGCTGTTCCGACGGGAATGTTGTTTTTAAAGGCAAGATAATGGTGTGAAGTTTTTTCAAACTCATCGTGCTCAAGTTCAGGAGGCACATTCTGCCCTCTGACAAACACTTCAGTCCTTATGGCTGATGCTGCCTGGAAAAATTCTTTTTCTTCAAATCCGAATCTTTTTATTTCAAGCATGAATGGAATTGTAGTTTTTTGTAAATTT
>CAZSJF010000069.1:0-8025 GCA_964606705.1 uncultured Bacteroidales bacterium | reverse complement strand
CAATCACAACAAATTACATAAAAATGTCTGACAGCATCAAACATGAATGCGGTATTGCATTAATAAGGCTGCTTAAGCCTCTGGAATATTATGTTGCCAAATACGGGACAGCTTTATACGGGCTTAATAAACTCTGCCTGCTTATGGAAAAACAGCATAACCGCGGGCAGGACGGGGCAGGAATAGCAAATATAAAGTTTGACATAGAGCCTGGTAAGAAATATATCAACAGGATGCGTTGCAATTCAGCCACTGCTATAAAAGATATTTTTGAAAGTATTTATGAAAAAATTAGTGAAACCTGTAAAAATAATCCTGAAAGGTTAAAAGACCCTGCATGGCTTAAAAGAAATGCGGAATTTACAGGAGAATTGTTTTTAGGGCATCTTCGCTACGGAACGTTTGGTAAAAATACCCTTGAAACATGCCATCCTGTACTTATTACCAGCAACTGGAAAACCAAAAATGTGGCGCTTGCGGGAAATTTCAACCTGACAAATGTTGATGAACTGTTCAATGCTTTGGTAGATAAAGGCCAGTATCCCAGTGAAACATCGGATACTGTTACAATTATTGAAAATATAGGCTATTATATTGCACAGGAAAATGATGAACTGCTTCAGAAATACAAGGCGGAAGGCCGCAGTAAAAAAGAAATTTCCGAACTGATAGCTGAAAATATTGATATCCAGAAAATCCTGACAAAAGCCAATAAAAACTGGGACGGCGGATATGTCATTGCCGGAATACTGGGCCATGGTGATGCTTTTGTGCTCAGGGACCCCAATGGAATACGCCCTGCTTTCTATTATGCTGACGATGAAGTTGCCGTTGTGACTTCTGAAAGGCCTGTTATACAAACAACGTTTAACATATCTGATAAACAAATAAAAGAAATCCTGCCAGGCCATGCCCTTGTTATCAGGAAAAACAATGAAATAAAAGAATATCCATGCAGAGACTCTATTGATAAAAAATCATGTTCTTTTGAAAGGATATATTTTTCAAGGGGTACAGATACGGACATATATAAAGAAAGAAAAATGCTCGGGAAACTCCTGTGCCCGTCTGTTCTGGAAAGTATCAATTATGATATTGAGAACACAGTGTTTTCATATATTCCCAATACAGCTTATGCCGCATTTATAGGAATGATAGAAGAATTAAATGTGTTCTGTGACAAAATCAAAAAAGACAAAATAATACAATGCGGAAATAATTTATCTGAAAAAAAACTGGAAGAGATATTATCATTTAAAGTCCGCACAGAACAAATAGCTGTCAAAGATGCCAAGTTGAGGACTTTTATTACACAGGACAACCAGCGCAATGAGATGGTTGCCCATGTGTATGACATTACTTACGGGACCGTAAGAGAAAATATTGACAATATTGTTGTAATTGATGATTCTATTGTAAGAGGAACCACTCTGAAGCAAAGTATTATCAAAATGCTGGACCGCCTGCATCCGAAAAGGATTATTATTGCTTCTTCCGCCCCGCAGATAAGATACCCTGACTGCTATGGAATAGATATGGCCAAATTGGGCGATTTTATTGCTTTTGAAGCAGCAATAGAGCTGCTGAAAGAAACAAAACAGACGAGCATAATAAATCAGGTATATAATAAAGCAAAAGCGCAGGAAAATTTACCGAAAGAGAAAATAGTTAATCATGCAAGAGAGATTTACAAGCCATTTTCTCATATTCAGATAGCCGGAAAAATTGCACAGCTTGTTACTACAAAAGATATAAAAGCCAAAGTAAATGTGATTTTTCAGAAAATAGAAGACTTGCATACAGCATGCCCGGACAACAAAGGCGACTGGTATTTTACGGGCAATTACCCCACACCGGGAGGAAATAAAGTAGTTAACAAATCTTTTATAAATTACATAGAAGGGAAAAATGAAAGAGCGTATTAAAATGAAAATTAAATCCAACAGAGACATCTTTTTGTGCTTAGTAATTTCAACAGTTTTGTTATTTATTATATATGGCGAAATTATTATTTCAGCAAATTCTACTTATTTCGATACCAAAGGAGATGGACTCCAAACATATTATAGTGTATTATATCATGTAAAATATGATGATTCTTATTCTTTTTTTAAAGGAATGGCATATCCTTACGGCGACCATGTCTTGTTTGCCAGTTCTCAGCCGTTATTGACTAATACTATAAAATTCATCAGCAATAATATAGTAGACATTTCTGATTATACTGTCGGTTTTATAAATTTAGCAATGCTGTTTTCTATCGTTTTTGCATCACTTTTTTTATTACTTATATTTAAAAATCTGAATATGCCTGCTTATTACAGCATACCTGTAGCAATTGGCATATCTTTTTTGTCGCCGCAAATATATCGCATGGGGGCACATTTTACTTTGAGTTATGTATGCGGGATACCGGGAATAATCTATTTTCTTATGAAATTTTATATGAAACCGTCGTGGAAAAGAAGCATTATCATTGCTTTATTCATATTGATTTTATCTTCTTTCCATTTATATTATTATGCTTTTAGCGTTTTGATATTATCATTTTTTTGGTTTGTTCAGATTCTGACGGATAAAAAATTCAGAAATTACAGGAACTGGCTTATAAACATACCTATTCAGATTATTTTACCATATTTTGTTTTATATTTATGGCTGTATTATTCCGGTGCTGCAACCGACAGGACAAGTTGCCCCTGGGGGTTTTTGGAGTACATCTCAGGATGGAAAGGCATTTTTTTCTCAGACTTTTTCCTGTTAGATAGTTACTTAAAAAATTTTCTTGTTCCAACGCATATATATTCAATGGAGGGAGTAGCTTTTATAGGACATGTTGCGGCATTCTTTTATACATTTGTTTTTACAATTATTGCAGCCATTCCTTTTTTTATTTATTCCAAGCCTGCTCTTTTTCTCGGTGTTGTAATAACCGGATTGTTAATTCAGATATTTATTAAGAAAAGATGGAATATTTTTCGGTTTACAGATAATAAATTTTTAAATATCATATTGGGAATATCTTTTATAACACTGCTGGTTTCTTTTGCGTGGCCATTTATTTTTTATCCTGAAATGGTTCATTATATAGGAATAGTAAAACAATTAAGGGCTCTCGGACGTTTTTCATGGTTGTTTTTTTATGGAATTAACATAGGGGCTTTTTATTTTCTGTATAATTTGAATATAAAAAAATGGCTGAAGAATATTCTTATGGTTTTAGCTTTACTGGTACTATTTTTTGATGCTTTCTATAATAATAAAGGATTTCAGGCTTGGTTAAACAATAAAATGCCTGAATTATCAGAGAATTCACCTGAATATAAATGGATTAATTCTACTGATATTAAAAAGTATCAGGCTTTAATACCTATCCCTTATTTTAATATAGGTAGTGAAAATATATGGGTTAATCCTGTCAACAGCCCGATATTAGAAACTTTTATAGCATCCCTTAAGACAGGGCTCCCTACCACAGGTTCCTGGATAAGCCGTTCATCAATAGGGTGTTCTTTCAAAAATATTCAACTTATGCTTGAAGCATACAGGAAACCGTTAATAATAAAAGATTTCCCTGACAGAAGGCCCTTCCTTCTTATTGTAAAAGAATGTGAGGAAATCACTGAAGCTGAAAGAAATATTATATGTAAGTCCGTTCTGTTAACAAAAACTCCCGGATACAATGTATATGAAATGCCTTTCAGCACGCTGGAATCCCTGTCAGATTCGCTGTATTACAGAATAACAAAAGAAATGGACAGCAAAAGATTGTTTCATATAAATAATTTTTATACTACGGATTCTGTAAAAACATTTTATTACAGTGGATTTGATGATAGTAATATACCTGATAAATTATTTGGACAGGGATGTTTTAAAGGAAATATTGCAGATTATAATACTATTTTTTATGGAAACATTCCTGGTTATAAATGTAATAGTGAATATTTGTTTTCATTTTGGGTATATAATGTTTTCAAGGATCTTTATCCGAGAACTTATGTGGAAATAATATTCATGGATAAGCAGAATAAAGTATATAGTGATATTTTTAGAAATATAGGATTTGACTTAAAAGTGATTGATGGCAACTGGGCTCTATACGAATATAAGTTTAAGTTGGCTCATGCCGAAGACTTAATATTGGTAATCCTGAAAAATTATGATTTAACATCAGATGTTTTAGTGATTGACAACCTTATGATTCGCCCGAAAGACAATGACATTTTTTTAAAGACAGATAATTGCGTGTTTAAAAATAACCGTATATACTGCAAAAAGTTAAATAAAAATGAATTTGAGAAAATTTGTGATAATATCAAAACAAAAAATGTTATTGGGTGTAATGCGGAAAATACAACCAGTGATAAATCGTATTTTTTATCTGACGACAAAAATGTGAAAATATGCAATGGTTTTACTCAAAACGATGAAATTTTTCACTCAGGAAAATATTCTTCAAAACTCACTAAAGAAATGCCTTATGGCATGACAGTGAATATAGCTGATGTAAAAGTCGGCGACTTATATAAAATAACTGCATGGCGTTATTCTAAAAATAAAAATGGGGTAATAGTTATTTCTTCAGATGACAACAATGAATTTTATTTAAATTCTGATCAGGTCATAAAAAAAGAAACCAATGGATGGGAGCAGGTGTCATTAAATTATAAGCTCAATAAAACAATTAAAAACAATAAGCTTATAATATATCTGTGGAACAATCGTGAAACACCTGTGTTTTTTGATGATATGAAAATAGAAGTTCAGAGTGTTAATTAAGGTAGTGTGAAGGATTTTGTATAAGATTTTTCATAGAATCCTATGAAAATTTTAAAAAAATACAAATATGAAGTTAAAATTTTCTTATAAACATTTAGTCTTTTTGCTGTGCCTGGTCCTGATATTTTCCAGATTTATTATACCACCTGTTAATGTGTTAACATGGGATGTGTTCGGTTATTATTTATATCTGCCCGGGAAATTTATATATAAAGATATAGGGTTATTAAATCAGGACTGGCTAAGTCATTTAATAGATAAATATAAACCGACAGCGACGCTGTATCAGGCATTCAAACTCGAAAATGGAAACTGGGTGATAAAATATTCCATGGGGCTGGCAATTTTATATGCTCCTTTTTTCTTTTTTGCTCACTTAATAGCCGGGCCTTTAGGGTTTCCTGCCGACGGATTATCTGCACCTTACCAGTATTCGATGACAATAGGAGGGCTGATTTTTTCCGTAATAGGACTGATGTTTTTTGCAAAAGTATTGCGTTATTATTTCAATAATTTTGTGACTTGTTTGTTGTTGATCCTTGTTTTTTTTGGCACAAATTATTTTCAATTAACTGCCTTTGACGGGACATTATTATCCCATAATTTTCTCTTTACCCTTTATGCCATGTTGGTATATTATACTATTAACTGGCATGATAATCCCAAGTTTAAATATGCCTCCATTATTGGATTATTATGTGGTTTTATTATTCTCATCAGGCCATCGGAAATTGTATGTGTTTTAATACCGTTGTTGTGGAAAATAAAAGGCACAGAGAGTTTTTCAAAAAAGTTTAGTCTGGTAAAACAATATTTTCCCCATTTAATAATTCTGTTGTTTTGTATGTTTATTGTTTTTATTCCTCAATTGATTTACTGGAAATCTCTGACAGGCAGCTATTTTTTTTATTCCTATTCCAATAATTCGGGAGAAGGATTTGAATTTCTGGCACCATATACTTTCAAGTTTTTATTTAATTTCAGAAAAGGATGGTTGATTTATACACCTGTCATGATATTTTCATTAATAGGGTTTTATTATTTATTTAAACAAAACCGTTCAATATTTTATGCTGTTTTTGTATTTTTTGTTGCTGATGTTTATATAATTTCCAGTTGGAGTTGCTGGTGGTATGCAGGCGGCAGTTATAGTTCAAGGTCGCTGGTTCCGGCTTATATATTTCTATCCCTTCCTTTAGGTTATTTTATTGAAAAAATAATAACATCAGGCAAAATAGTTAAATATAGCCTGGGTCTTGTTATTTTGTTTTTTGTTGTCCTCAACCTGTTTCAAACATGGCAGTTTGAAAATGGGATACTCAGCAAGGAAAGAATGACCAGAGAATATTATTTTGCAATATTTGGAAAAATTAAAGTTACGGGAAAAGATAAAAAATTGCTTATTGTTGATAGATCCTTGGATACTTACGATTGTTTCAAAGACGAATCGGAATATTCAAAAAAACTGCTTTATAAAAATGACTTTAATGTAAATAAAAATACTGATTCTGTAATTGATACAAATGGAGCATTTATCATGAATCAAAATGTTCAGTTTTCTCCGGGATTGAATTTAAAATATAAAGAAATAACCAAACATGACCATGCGTGGATCAGGGCTTCAGCGAAAGTATATATTACAAATGGATATCAGGATATATTGCCTTTGCTGGTAATTTCATTTTACCATAACAATAATGCATATAAATACAGATCTATAGAAATAGATAAGAATAAAATAAAATATAACAACTGGAATGATATAACTTCAGATTATTTAACTCCGGAAGTGCTTTCTGAAGAAGACAGTTTAATGATTTACCTCTGGCATAGAGGTAAAGAAAAAATATTTGTTGGAGAAATATTAGTTTACGCTTTTGAACCGAAAAAATAATTCCTATTGTAAACCGAGTTTTTTCTTAACAAGAGGCATGATATCATCTGTTGGCTCTGCGAAAAGGACAACTCCTACTCCTGTATCAAAAATATAAGAGTATTTGTTTTCTTTGGCAACATCTTCTATTGCTTTTTTTGCTTTTTCAATTATAGGGTTAAGCAGTTCATCCTGTTTTTTCTGTAAATCTTCCTGTGCTTTGGCTTTAAAATCTCTATTCTTGTGTTCAGGTCCTGTAATTCCTGCTGTTTCATCTGTTTTATCAGGTCAGTCATTGTTGCCTGATTAGCCTGAAAATCCTGATACTTTGTTTCAAGTTCTGTTGACAGTTTCTGATACTCTGATTCAAGGTCTTTTTTATATCTATCCATTATTTTTTGTGCAGTATCTTTTTCAGGCATTGCAAGGAGCAGATCGCTGGAATTAATATGCCCTAATTTTTTTGTCTGTGCGTTAACATTTGCAGATATCATTACAACTATAGTTGCAGCAATGATGTACTTAAATAAATTTTTCATTTTTTCAGAGTTTTTATTAATAATTTCTTTTATTACTTCGCAAATTTAGGATAAAATAATGATATAACAAAATCGGAAAGGCAATATTCAGCAAAATAGTACCTCTTTTAACAAAATTTAAGAAATACTACTTTCAGGGTTGTTTAATAAGAATCTGTTATTTTTATTTATCTTTTGAAGGATTAGCTCCGTATCCGAGCTTATTAAGAACATCATCGCTTTTGTCGTATTTTAAATCATAATAAAGCATTGATACGCTTCCGGCCTTGTCAAATACGACGGCATAGCCTCCCTGGGTGGCAATTTCCTGGACAGCTTCATAAATTTTATCCTGAATGGGTTTTATAAGTTCCTGGCGTTTTTTAAACAATTCCCCGTCTGTTCCGAATTTTTGCTTCTGTAATTCCTTAGCTTCCTTTTCCTTGCTGACTATTTCATCCTCCCTTTTCTTCTTCATATCTTCCGGCAGAAGGACTGCTTCAGACTGATAAGCTTTATACATTTTATCTATTTCAGCAAATTTTGCTTCAATTTCTTTTTGCCATTCTACCGAGAATTCATCCAGTTTATCCTGTGCAGCCTGGTAGTCGGGGACATTTTTAAGAATATAGTCTGTGTCAACGAAAGCAAATTTCTGGGCAAAGCAGAATGATGCTGTGATTAAAACTAAAACTGATGATAAAATAATTTTTTTCATGTTACATTCCTCCGTTTTTATTAAATGGTTTTTATGTAAAAGACAACAACAAATATGCCAAATTCATGAAATCCTGATATTTTTAATCAATAGATTGTCCGATTGAAAAATGAAGTTGTCCTTTATTTACATTT
>CAZSJF010000068.1:0-10376 GCA_964606705.1 uncultured Bacteroidales bacterium | reverse complement strand
ATATTTTTTTGTCTGGCTTTATCCATAATGGCATCCTTTTGGAAGTAAAGCCTGACAAAAAACTTTCTGTTCATGATTTAATGGAATTTATGAGAGACCACCTTGAAGGTACTGAATTTGATATGACAAAAGACATGGGTGCCGGGCCTTATGGACTCCCATACCGCTGGAGGCCTCTGACATGGAAAGTTGGTGATGCTACTTACTGCAATGAAAGGGCTACTGCAACGCAGCAGACAGGATTTTCATTTGTCGCTCAGGCACGCTCATGGCTGCCCGACCCTATAGGCGGCATTTTCTGGTTTGGCGTTGACGATGCAAACAGTTGTGTGTATGCTCCCATGTATTGCGGTATGACCAAAGTTCCTGAATCTTATGCTGTAGGGAACGGCGATATGCTGACTTACTCGGAAACCTCTGCATTCTGGGCATTTAACACTGTAGCCAATTTTGCATATCTTAAATATAATGTTATGATAAAAGATATACAGAAAGTGCAGAGGGAGCTGGAAAATAAATTTATTTCTTACACTCCTGAAATTGATAAAGCCGCTGAAGACCTGTATAAAAAAGACCCTGCTTTAGGGAGGCAGTTTCTGACAGATTACAGCGTAAATCAGGGAAACTACACGGTGAAAAGATGGAAGGAATTATTTCAATATCTAATGGTAAAATATATTGACGGAAATGAAAAGAAGGAAAAAGACGGCAAATTTGAAAGAACAAAAGACGGTTGTCCTGTTGGCCCAAATCAGCCCGGTTATCCTGAATGGTGGCTGCAGGAAGTTGTGAAACAGACCGGTGATCATTTTAAAGTAATCGAGAGCGAAAGCGCCCATTAATTCATAGATAACTTTTTGATGAACAACAGTTCTATTCTGGAAGTATTAAACTTAAGTGTAGAGTTTAAGACAGACAATAATATTATCAAAGCTGTTGACAATATTTCATTTTCCATAAAAAAAGGACAGGTTACAGGAATAGTAGGCGAATCCGGTTCGGGAAAGTCTATCACATCATTATCCATACTCGGGCTTATACCGTCGCCTCCGGGGAAGATAACAGATGGCAGTATTTTCTACAAAAAAAACGATGAAGAAAAAATCAATCTTCTGAAACTTCCCGAAAAAGAATTACTGAAATACAGAGGTAAGGAAATAGCAATGATATTTCAGGAGCCTATGACTTCGCTGAATCCTGTTTTTACATGTGGAAATCAGGTTAGAGAGGCCATACTGTCACATCAGAAAATTTCAAAGAAAGAAGCAAAAGAGAGAACTGTTAATCTGTTTAATGAGGTTCAGCTTCCAGATCCTGAAAGGATATATAAATCATATCCGCACGAGTTGTCGGGCGGGCAAAAACAGAGGGTGATGATCGCAATGGCCATATCATGCAATCCTTCTATACTTATCGCTGATGAACCGACAACAGCTCTTGACGTTACAGTGCAGAAAAACATACTGTCTTTGTTGAAAAGCTTACAGCAAAAATACGGGATGAGTATCATCTTTATATCCCACGATTTAGGGGTTATTTCAGAGATAGCAGATAATATAATAGTAATGTATAAAGGCAAAATTGTTGAACAGAATCCTGCATCGGAGATCTTTTCAAATCCCCGGCACCCATATACAAAAAGCCTTCTTGCCTGCCGCCCTCCTACAGACAGATACCTTAAATTTTTACCTACGGTCAGTGATTTTATGACAACCGACGATAAGGGAGAAATAAAAGAAAAACAAGGTTCAATTACGGAATTCATAAATAATATCACTGTTGACTATAGTACCAGAAAAATTAATCAGGAGGAAATTTATAAGCATGAACCTATACTCAGGATCAGAGGTGTTAAAAAATATTACCCTGTAAACAGAAATTTTTTCGGGACGACAACCTCTTATAATAAGGCTGTTGATGATATTGACTTCGAAGTTTATCAGGGAGAAACACTGGGGCTTGTAGGGGAGTCGGGCTGCGGGAAAACTACTCTCGGAAGGGTTATATTAAATTTGATTAATTCAACAGAAGGAGAAATTCTTTATAAAGGCATTAATATCAGCAGGCTTTCCGGCAGGGAATTGAGAAAATTAAGGCAGAACATACAGATAGTCTTTCAGGATCCGTATTCTTCCCTTAATCCGAGGTTAACCATAGGTTCCGCTATAATGGAGCCTATGCAGGTGCATAAATTGAATAAAAATAACAGTCAGAGAAAAGACAAAACATTTGAATTGCTGGAAAAAGTAAATCTTGACAGGTCTTATTTTAACCGTTATCCTCATGAACTATCAGGAGGGCAGAGGCAGAGGATCTGTATTGCCCGTGCACTGGCTTTAAATCCTGAATTTATTGTATGCGATGAGTCGGTTTCATCGCTGGATGTGTCAATACAAGCCCAGATATTAAATCTTTTGAATGACCTGAAAAAACAATTCAACTTCACTTACATTTTTATTTCTCACGATTTATCAGTGGTCAGGTTTATGTCCGACAGGATAATTGTTATGAAAGATGGTAAAATACAGGAAATAGGTGATGCCAATGATGTATATTTGAATCCTCAGACCCAATACACGAAAAATCTGATAAAAGCTATTCCGGCAATAACAAAATAAAAAAAAGCCATAGGATATATGGCTTTAAAATATTATTGAGATTATATTATTAATGTCTCATAAACGTAGTATTCCAGCCTTTCTTGGAACATCTTATAAATCTGACTGTGAATTCAAGTCCGCCGGGCCCTCCCTGTACGACACTCTTGAGTTGGGATGTGGTGACTTCATAATCAAATATAAAAGTGAAACCTGAATAGCCGAAACCTACCATAGCTACAATGGCATCCATATCCCTGTAATATCCGCCAAACTGGAATGAAGTACCTGCATCCTGCCTGAATTCAAAACTTATTCCGACATTAGACTGAAAAAAGCTGCCCTGAGCGGCAAGCAAAGCCATAGGAGTAATACTGATATTTTTAACAGGGCATATTTCTCCGCCAAGATATCCGATATATTTTCTCGGAAGTTTGCTTACTGTAGTTCCTGAAAAACTTTCATCAGGTTCTGCAAGATGATATGCTGAAACCCCTATCCATGGCTTAAATTTTGCCCACGGGTCATTGACATAATATAACATTCCGAAACTGAAATCAGGATAAAATATAGACTCGTTAATTTTGCCTTCTTCGCCAGTTAGTCGTGAGGGATCATAAATCTGTGCATTTGGATCCCATTGGTTTCCCCATGTCAGTTCGGATATTTTTATACTTTTCTGTATCATTCCTCCCTGGACGCCGAAAGAAAGAAAATGCCCTCCTTTTTTGGATAATTTTACGTTATATCCGAAAGAAGCCATACATGTCAGGTTGTTCATTGCCCCTTTTCCTGCATAGTTGTCATAAATCAGAAGCCCTAAACTCACTTTCTTTTGCGGGAAAGGCATGTCGAAAGAAAAATTACTCGTTGACAGGCCTTTTGTCAGGAAGCTGGCCCACTGGTCTCTTTGATTGGCATATACACGCCAGTTGCAATTATGAAAAGGTCCTGTAGTTGCAGGATTAATTGCCAGAGGCGACGAGGTCAGCATTGACAGCTGCGGATCCTGTGCTACTGCTGTTGAATATATTAATCCGGCTAATAATACAGCAAAAACAATTTTATTCATAAATATATTTTATTTTTAAAATTATTATTCTGATTTTTATCTTACCAATGTGATTATCCCACTTTTCTGAATATTGTCACCATTTGTTAATACACAGTCAAATGTATATGCATAATTTCCTTCAGGTTGTTCTTCCCCGTCTTTATTAGTTCCATCCCAAGTATCAGCCTTACTGGTAGAACTGAATACTTCAAATCCCCACCCATTGAACACTTTTATCTCCATGCTTTTTATTCCGTTGCCATAGACTTTAAAAAGGTCATTAACACCGTCACCGTTAGGACTGAATGCTGTAGGTATGAACAATTCCCCTCTTTTACCTACTTCTATTAGATTGGTTTTTATTATCGTATCAACACATCCGTCTGCACTTGTTACCACAAGCATAATACCATAAATTCCTTCTGTTTCGTAAGTATATGAGGGATATTGATCATAAGAATCATCTGCAATGCCGTCATTATCAAAGTCCCAGCTCCATGTAGCTGCATTTACTGATAGATCAATAAGTTCTATCTCTTCGTCTATCAGTATGTTTGTAACCGAATCTTTCACGATGAAATTAGCTAAAGGTTCTGTTCCCATGACAATCGTGGTTGACACGAGTGCAGAGATACATCCGTAATCGGATATGGCCTTTACATATATAACAGGAGGTGGAGTGGTAATATTATTTGAAGTATAACTTGTTCCTACGCCTACAAAATTTGTATCCGCACCATACCATAAATATGTGTAACCATTTATAGGATTAAGAACATTTAATGTGGCATCAGTGTATTCACATGCGGTAATAGGAAGAACTGTTGGTGCGTTGGGTATAGGATTAATGATGACAACTGCTTCGTCGCTGTCTGTGCATCCTGTTACAGCATCTGTTACAGTTACTATATAAGTTGTAGTAGTTACAGGAGTAACTGTGATTGAGTTTGTTGTAATGCCTGTATTCCACAGATAACTGTCTCCTCCGCTTGCAGTTAAAGTTACACTAGAACCACTGCATATTGAAGTGTCATTTTCTGCCACAGCAGGCGGTAGTGGTAATACAGATACAGCCACGCTGTCAACATCCTGGCACCCTGCAACAGAAAAAGCAGTGACAACGTAAGTTGTTGTTATCGTAGGACTGATTGTTATTGCTGATGTCGTTTCCAGCGTGTTCCATACATAGGTACTGCCGCCGCTTACTGATAATACCAATGGATATCCGGAGCAATTTGTCTTGTCAGAGCCGGCATCTGCTGTAGGGTTCGCCGAAACTACAATAACTTCCTCTTCAGTATTTGAACATCCGGTTGCCAGGTCAGTACCTGTGACTGTATAAGTAGTTGTGACAGCAGGTGAAGCAGATATTGTGTTATTAGTTTCCGTTGTATTCCACAGATAAGTGTCAGTTCCGCTGGCAGTTAAAGCAACAGAATTTCCTGCGCAGATAGAATCATCGTCAGAGTCTATATTTAAACCGGGTAAGGAATTAACAGATACAATTATATTATCAACATCTGTGCAACCATAAACATCGGTAACCGTTACTGTATAAGTTGTTAAGGTTGTCGGGCTGACAGTGATTGTTTGTGCAGTTTCCCCTGTATTCCATTCGTAATTTCCGCCTACACCGGCCCCTGTAGCTGTTAAATCAACGGGTGAACTGTTGCATATTGTTGTGTCAATGCCTGCATCGGCAATTACCATGCAACTCCTCACAATAAATCTGTCATTGGTGTTTTGAGACATATCGGCTATGGTGCCTTCGGTATTTTTATAATACCAGTCTGTATAATGTGTTGAATTTGAATGAGCACCTTCTGTGCCGGTTTTCAGTTCCCATCCGGTAGCATTCATATATTGCCATAAAAACGCCCTGTCATGATCGAATAAAGTACCTTCATCTGCATTATTCCATCCGAGTTTTAAAGAAGCACTTTTATTTCCTGCACTGGATGCCCCTGTTATATATGTATATTGTACACAGGACTGGTCAACACCTGTTGTCGGGTTGACACCTGGAATTACCCTTACACGGAAATTATCATCATCTCCTTTATAAATAATGGGTTTATAACTATTCGTTGCATCACCTACAGGGAAAAGAAAATTCTGATTCAGAGGAACATTATTTTTAACAAGGAAACCTGACCCGTTGGTAACGACATATCTTTTATCATTAACGGTGTTTGTGTCAATAATGCCGCTGTTTATAAGAAAAAGATTGTTATTCCCGATAACGACCCTGTTGTCGGCTTTAAAAACAAGGGTATCGTCAATGCTTATACTGTTTGTTAATGTTTTATTATTTGTACCGTCAACATATACTATGCTGAACACTGTGCCACTTGTTCCCCCTACATTCTGTGAACTGCCTTCCAGTTTGACATAGCTGTTATTGCCGGAATTGAAAGTGGCATTATTGCTAAAATTGCCTGTTGTTATTACGGTGCCGTTATTATTAATAACCCCGCTTGAGTTATTGGTGAAATTACCATCAACAACAACAGATGCTGTGGTTTTGATATATACTTTGGCACTGGTATTTACCCAGTCGGCATCAGCATAAAAATTGGCAACCAGCAGAAGCAAAATAATGAATGTCTTCAAAAAGTTCCTCATATATAATAATATAAATAGTCTATAAAACTTAGAATAAAATAATTATAAATATTATAATAATTTAGCCTGATTTAATTCGTAAATATAAACATTATTTTTGACAAAAAAAAGTAATTGGCTATTTTACTCTTTGGAACTAAGGGAATAAAATATTCGGGAATTATGGAATTATGTATGGGTTGTTTATGTATAATATTGATTGTCAGTAAGTAATAAGTATTTGGATAAGGTATAATCCATGTGTATTTTTTTAAAACTTAAAATAATTTGGCCTCATGAATGCCTGAAATATTTTATCTTTATAAACTGAATTTTTAATTCTGTTAAGTATGAAAAACTTTATTGCATATAATCCTGTAAAGGTGCATTTCGGTAGAGATGTGATAAAAGATCTGGGAAAGACAGTCAGTTTGTATGGAAAAAAAGTTCTGCTGGTGTATGGCAAAGGTTCTGTCAGGCGAAATGGTATTTATGATAATATCATCAGGCAGCTCCATAGTATTGATGCAGAGATATCTGAATACAGCGGCATAAAATCCAATCCTGTTATTGATGATGTATATAAAGCTGTGAAAATGGCTTATGAAAATAAAATTGAAGTAATATTAGCTGTGGGGGGAGGCAGTGTCATTGATTCGGCAAAAATCATTTCTTTATGTGTGCCTGAAAGACTTGATGCATGGAAGGTCGTTAAAGAAGAGATAAAACCTGAAAAATCAATTCCGGTAATTACTGTTCTTACAGTGGCAGCTACCGGTACAGAAATGAACCCTTATGCAGTGATACAGAATCACGAAACAAAAGAAAAAACAGGCGTAGGGCATAAGCTGATGTATCCAAAACATTCTTTTTTAAATCCCCAGTATACGGTTTCTGTTCCTGCAGATTATACTGCGTATGGAGTTGCTGACATGATAGCACATGCCCTTGAGGCTTATTTCGGGACAGATGAATCATCCTTGTCTGACCGGTTTTCTGTAGCAGTTATTAAAGAAGCTATGCATTATGCACCTCTGCTTATGAAGGATCTCACAAATTATGATTACCGTGCAAAGATCATGTGGGCATCTACATGTGCTCTTAACGGACTGACAAGTTATGGCAAGGAGTCTGACTGGGGTGTGCATGACATTGGTCATGTGCTGTCTTTTTTATATGATATTCCGCACGGTGCTACTCTTTCAATAGCTTATCCTGCATGGCTCAGGCACCATAAAAGCAAAATATCATCTCAACTGAAAAGACTTGGGTGTGAGTTGTTCAATGTGTCATCGGAAGATGAAACGATAAAAGGGTTTGAGATATTTTTTAAGTCAATAGGCTGCCCTGTAAGGCTTGCGGAATGCGGAATAAATAAAAGCAGAAAGAATGAAATCGTTGATCTGTTGAATGAAAACAAAGCTACAGGCTATGTTCATGAGATGTCAGAATATGACCATGAGAGAATAGTTGAACTTATGTTCGGAAATTAAGTTGTTATGAGATTTTTAGTAATACTTACATTTATAATTGTTATTATTTCCGGTTGCAGAAAGGAAGATAGTTCCTGTGTTGACTATTCTGTTATAGTGGTAAACAGCAACCTGAATATGCATAAGATAACATTTATAAATGATTCCACCGGCTTTGTGTGCGGCGGAAAGATGAATCAGTATGGTATGATATATAAAACCACTGACGGCGGCAGTTCATGGAATGAGGTTTATTTTGATGATGAAAAATGTATCTATAGCATTTCTTTTCTGAATGACACCACAGGATATGCAGGAGGGGATTACCTGTTTCTTTTAAAAACTGTTGATGCCGGAAAAAGCTGGGCCTTCCAGGATTTCGGGTCAAATGTGCCTTTTAATGAATTTGACAGGCCGGCATTCAGGGATTTTTTCTTTGTTGATACTTCGCTGTTCTTTGCCATAGGAGGAGAAAAATACAGTAAAGGAATTATTTATAAGATTACAAATAACAGTACTACCTGGAAATATACTTTTTTTGAACATGAGATAAGAGGCATATATTTTACCGATAAGCTGAACGGTTTTATTTCAGGATATGGAGTTATATATAAAACTGCTGACGAAGGCGATACTTATGAATCATGTGATATTACAGGTGATTTTTATACTTCTTTGTTTTTTTTCGACAAAAATACGGGATTTGCAACAGGTTATAACGGCGGAATATATAAAACCGATGATGCAGGCAGTAACTGGGAATCAATAGTAAACAGCAATAATACTTTTAAAGAAAGGCTGCATATAAATGATATGAAATTTACCGGTGAAACAGGTTATGCTGTCGGGAATAACGGTTTGATCATGGTTACACATGACAGCGGAAACAGCTGGGAAATAGTAAAGAATTTCAGCGGAGATAATTTCTATTCCCTGTACATAAAGTCTGCTGATGAAATAATGATTGCTGCAGAAAACGGTAAAGTTTACTTTGTTAATTTTTAAAATCTGAACCCCAGGTCGAATTCCAGATAATCGGCGTGGGCAAAGTTTGCCTTGATGAACATGCCTGCAAAAATGTTTTTATTTACATGCTTTTCAGGGTTTAAAAGATAATAATTCAATCCAAACCTGTTGCTGCTCGATAAAAGCACCAGATTGGTGACATTAAGGTGCCCCGATTCCTCTAATTGCAGATCCTTCCGGAAAGGATTATATAAATACACACCGAATTGTGTTACAAACCCCAATCGTCCTATAATAAATTCATGCCCCAGAAAACCAACTGCCACCATTGACTTTAAGTGCTGATTGTCGTCGTAAAAATCATTATTGATGATATAATCGTAGAAGGCGGTGTAGTATTTAACATCGAAGCCTCCGTAAATATTGTCAATCCTGCTTTGCATTTTTGACAGATAGAATGACGCCAGATATACCGGATATACAGGGCCGTTTGTGGGCTGTGAGGTTCCATTAAAAAAAGCATGTGTGCCTAACCCAAGTTGAACATTGAACAGTAAATTCCCTTTCCCCGCTTTTGAAATTTTTCCTTTGTCAATAAAAGGCTTGGTGCAGGGAAAATACTTTACCGCGAAATTCAGGGCTGGTGTGTTGATACCGACATTGGGAACTTTTACATGTCCTTCGGAAAAATGAAAAAAGGAAACACCTGCTTTTAGTGTCAGCTTCGGGGATATGTCTCTTTTAAAATCAAATGAAATAAGCGATATGTTGGTTAAATGCGTTCCTATCACTATGTTTTCAGGATTGGTTTTTATGTCATAGGGCTTATTGAAATATGAAAAGCCGAATCCTATTTTTGTTTCGAATCCCCAGTTGTAATTTTTTCTTTTCGAAAAAACAATGTTCGGGACAACAGCGTAATTTTGCCCCAGGATGTCATTATTGCCAAGATATCCGTAGATAAATGAAAGCCCTATCTGGGGGTAATTATAAAGCCCGTTCCATTCCCTCTTGCCGTTGGTCTGCTTTGCTACATTTATTTCATAATATATCGTTTGTTTTGTTTCAGGGAAACCTGGATATATATCAAGGGTTTTTCCTGTATAAACACCGGATTCAAATAATAACCTGCTCTTTTCTGCGGAAGTGTCAGATTGTGCTTTCAATAAGCCAGTGTATTGACATAGAATTGATAGTATTAATAATATTTTCTTCAAGTCTGTAATTTTATGGTAAACATGTAAATACATATTTCGTAGTAAATTTTGTTATTGCCCTGAAAGGGCATAATATGTTTAATACAGGGCAGCGCCCTGTATTAATGAGATCATACATTTTTACTAACGACTGGGCCATATGCTATAATAATATTTAATTTCGCCCTTTCAGGGCTTTTTGATTATTGTTTTTTATATTGCAGGGCTTCGCCCTGCCTTGACATATTTAACGCTTACAGCGTTTTATAAAATTATTTCAATATCTGTTTTTTCATGGTGTTGAAATCAAATCTTTGTCAAAGCAAATTTATAATAATAAAAAGACCTTTCAAATAAATGCCTAAATTTGTAAAAAACTATAATAATGGAAAAATCTTTGACTGAATTCCGGAGGCTATTGAAAATAATGGCTGAGCTGAGGAAAAAATGCCCGTGGGATAAAAACACAACCAAACACACCCAACAC
>CAZSJF010000067.1:8803-10407 GCA_964606705.1 uncultured Bacteroidales bacterium | reverse complement strand
TGTGTTGGGTGTGTTTGGGGGGTTGTTTCCATTCCTGTCTGGTCATCCCTTTTGATATAAATATCCGGCCCTCCGAGTTTTTTTGTCAGCTTATCCAGCTTTTCAATCTTTGTCGGAAGGTTGGCAAGAACAATCCTTTCAGGAATTTTAATCATAACAGTTTTTTTTTGTCAACATAAAATTTGTAATGAGGCTCAAAATTACTTATTTTAACTGGATTAGTTCACAAACTTAAAAAATTGTTTAATTCATTTTCAGGTTAAATTCCTCGCTGCTTGCGGCGTACTTTATTTACTAACTGACGGGTTAACCCGTCAGTTATCATAGATACCCCGCTGCTCTGCGGCGGGGAGTTTTATTGTTTCTTGAAAAATTTCCTCCAAATATTTGAATAAAATAATTAAAAAACATAGCTTTGTATTATTATTGAAAAAATATATTGGGTACAAAAAGTGTCAGCCTTAGGCTGACACAAAAACAATGAGACAGGTGTATAAAAGGTAAAGCAGGGAATAAGGTAGAGTGCATATTAAAAGAAAAATTCTGTAAAAATGGTAAGAAAAACTAAAAATAAACAAATATGAAAAAAATTATTTTCACCACCATCCTACTTATATTTATTGCAATAACAGGCAATGCACAGGACACACTCAACCCATACTTACAGTTAATGAATTATAAAATTCAACTGCTCGAAACTCAGGTAAAATTACTGGAGGCAAAACAGAAGTTATCAGAAGTAAATCCACAGAAAACAAATTTGAATCTGATAAAGGATGTGAATTCTTCTGAAAAAATAGAGAAAAAAAAGCCTGACACAGTCACTTATAAGCCATTCAAATCGGCATATAAACTTAATCCTGCCCGCATCTTTGAAGGAACTTTTCAACTTTCGTATGAAAGAGCGCTGAAGAACAATTTTTCAATTGATTTTTCTGCGATGGGAACTTATATGTCTTCTCAGGGCTGGGGTAGTGGATATTTGAAAGACCAGAACTTCATGGCTTTTGATAATGCATCAGAAGATTATATCTCGTATAACGGGCGTGTGATTTCAGGATGGGGCGTTGCTTTGCAGGCAAGAAATTATCTGCTTCCGAGAATCGGTTCAGAGATAAAAGCTCCGTATGGTCTGTATGCTTCCCCTCAACTTATGTACAGGAAAACATGGATTACCGGCTACACTACCGAATGGGAGGATACCACTTTGGTAGAAAAAACAGTTAAACAAAATTTAGATGTATTTGCCATTGGAGTTATTTTTGGTGGGAAATTTTCCATTTATAAAGTGATATGCATGGATATATTTATTGGCGGAGCTTGGCGATTCAGTGAATACACCAATGAGAAGGAACTTACCCGAAACAAAAGGTGGAGTAATATTGACTACTCGGGTGTTCTGCCTACTGCCGGTATTACAATTGGAATTATGAAATAATAGTAAGGAATATATGAGATATTGGGGTCATAGTGGAAACGTTACAATTTAAAATTAATCAAGCAGAGTAATTTAATGTTGAATAAAATACGCAAACCGTTACTCGGACAATAATAAATTTAGTTATTTACAGGATGATGTTCATGGAATTTTTTCAGGCGATATT
>CAZSJF010000067.1:0-8793 GCA_964606705.1 uncultured Bacteroidales bacterium | reverse complement strand
TGTGTTGGGTGTGTTTGGTTGGGGTGTGTTGGGTGTGTTTGGGTTTTTTTTTGCGATATTCCAGTACAGGGAGCTGTTCTCTGTTTACCAGTGAAACACATGCGCGAAGGCCTTCGGAACGTTCGCTTCCTGTGGTGACAAGAGAAATTGCACTGATACCGTAATAAAGTAGCTCTTCCACCAGTTGTTCTCCTGTATAACCCGGATAGGAAAACGTAAAATAAAATCCGTCTGCTATCGGCTTATCTTCATCTTTATCATAAACGATTTTGAAACCATTGCCGGTGAACAGCTTTTTCATGATTTTAGCTCTTTCGGCATATTCAAGCAGTTCGTTTCTGAAATTGTGTGTCCCGTCATTTACGGCTTTAAGCAGGGCTGCCAGTCCATATTGCGGGGAGTGTGCGGTGCCGGCAGTTATAGCATAAAGAGAGCCAAATATCATAGCTTGGCCAAAAATATCGGAATTGAAATATTTTTTCAGGTTCTCAAATCTGCTGTTGAACAGTTTGTCTGAAATCACCATCATAGAAATACGCTGTCCCGCATAACTGAATGCTTTGGACCCTGAGATCAACAGGATGTAATCATCAATATAATGCGAAATGGATGGCTGGTAAGGAGGTTTTCCCGGCTGAGAATAGTCTTTTCTGAAATCCATGCCGAAGTATGCCATGTCCTCTATTGCAGTTACATTATATTTGACAGAAAGTTCCGCAATTATTTTCAATTCTTTTTCTGTAAAGCATATCCATGATGGATTATTAGGATTACAATAGAGCATGGCGAAAATATTATTTTTAGCCAGGTGTGATTCCAGTTTGTCACGGAGCTTATCACCGCGATAGTTATATATATCAAAATGGTCAATTTTTTTTCCGAGAGCCCTGATCATCTGTTTTTGTAAAGGAAAGCCGGGGTCAATGAATAATATTGTGTCTTTGGATTCGTCTATCCTGCACAGGGTTAGAAATGAAGCAAAACTGCCTAAAGTTGCCCCTACAGTGGGAATACACCCATCCTTGTTTACGTCAATGTTGAGGAATAATTTGCAGAATCTCTGAATCTCTTTTTTCAGTTCGGGCATTCCTTCTATGTCAACATAAGTATTGGACACTCCTTTTCTGAGAGCTTCTATTTCGGCGTTTATGCCGATCTCATTTGTAGGCAGGCCGGGGATACCCATTTCCATTCTGATGAACTTTTCACCGGTTTCCTGTTCAATCTGGTTTACAACCTTTAGAAGTTCGCGGATAGCAGCCTTGCCTATATTGGGAAGATTGCTTTCTTTAATTTTTCTTTTTACCACTTCACGGCTTACAGGTGTATCTTTTACAGAATTCATAAACACAAAGAATTTTTTATACTTTCAAAAATAGTATTTATTTTATAAACACAAAGCAAATATCCCAAAATGTTAATAAATACGCTGTAATTACAGGATTAACATAAGTGATTTACTTAATAAAATAAGGCTTAAATAAGTAATGTTGAATCAGATCTGTGAATAGAATCTTATTTTATATCAAGATTTTTTAATTCCCCTGTTGGTGTTATCAGCATATATTTGTTATTGCTTTTCACATCAGGTTTATCCAGAGTGTATGTTACCTGCAGTGAATACACAAACTGCACTACCGGCTCCAGAATATAAGGATTAATAATAATGTCAAACTTATTATATGGTATCTGGTCGTAAGCAACTGTTTCCGGTTTTCTGATAGTGGTCACCCCTGATTCTTTTTTGAGTGCCTCAATGGATTGGCTTACGAAAGCATCATAATCAGGATA
The DNA here is from genome assembly GCA_964606705.1 of uncultured Bacteroidales bacterium. Classification (GTDB taxonomy): domain Bacteria; phylum Bacteroidota; class Bacteroidia; order Bacteroidales; family CAZSJF01; genus CAZSJF01. The sequence goes on along the minus strand of CAZSJF010000067.1, from coordinate 7,002 downwards.
TTGAGTTTCGGGGCAGATTGAATAAGAATATTCTTTAACAATTTCATATTTATCACTCAGGTTTAAATTAAGTTTTTTTAATGATGTTATTTTCTTATTCAGGTTTTCTACAGATTTGTTCCTTAAACTGTCATATATGCTTTCTGTATTTTTTACAAAAAAGTCCACTTTTACAAGGTCATATATCTCGTTCTTTGCTGCAATTGTTACAAGTTCGTCAATCTTGTTAATATCGTTGAATGAGATGTGAATGTTTTTCTGCATTTCAAATCCGGTGGGAATTTCGTTATATGATTTGCTGAACAATTTTTTCTGAACCTCAAATTCGAAAGTGGGAACAAGATATATCATGTCAATGTATATGTCTTTATCAGCAATTCCAAGTTGTTTACATGCATTTATAAAATTATTCATCCTTGTATTGATAAGTTCGTCTGTTTTGGCAGCTGTTTCGCCAACCTGTGTGAGATTAAAAACAATCAGGAAATTGTCCGCTTTTACATTCATAAGGGCATTAACTTTAAGGACTATTTCATTGTCCTTCTGGGTATATTGTGATTGGGAAGGATTATAATAAGCATTGCCGGTTGTCTGAGAAACAGATTCACTTACCCTTGAGTTGCTGTTCGAATAAGTATAATCTTGATTAATGTCATTTTCCGATTGTTTATAATTATCACTGGATACCATTTTAAATTTTTTCTGATTATAATTGTGCTGGGGAAATGCCATGTTCATATTTCCCGTTAATGCGGCAATGCATAGAATTACGGTTAAATTTTTCATAATTTTAAGGTTTTTGGTTTTTAAATACATATTTTTTGAAAAGTTTTATTAATGCCAAATATAACCCTTTTTTATTTTAAAGAATAGTAAAGTATTCTATTTTTTTTTATTTTTGATAAATTTTAAATTAACAACAGTGGAAAAAGAAATTAATATTGACAATGTAAATCTTATAGATATTTACGGAGTAAATAATAAGAACTTCAAACTTATTGAGAACTTCTTTCCGAAGCTTAAAATCATTGCAAGAGGTGATTCCATAAAGCTTATAGGCAATAAGAATGATATCAAAGTTTTTGAAGATAAGTTCGGCAGAATAATGGGCTATCTTGAGAAGGGCAGTAAACTGTCTGAAAACAACATCATGCAGATTCTGGAATCGGATAATGCTATAGTTCCTGAAAACATGCCTGATAATAATGATGATGTGTTGGTTCACGGTGAAAACGGCGTGGTAGTGAGGGCAAAAACCATCAACCAGAAAAGGATGGTTGACAGCTGTAATGTAAATGACCTTGTATTTGCCATCGGCCCTGCCGGTACTGGAAAAACATATACTGCCGTGGCTCTGGCTGTGAGGGCATTGAAGAACAAGGAAGTCAAACGAATAATATTGACAAGGCCTGCTGTTGAAGCAGGGGAAAACCTGGGTTTCCTGCCGGGCGACCTGAAAGAAAAGTTAGACCCTTATCTCCAGCCTTTGTATGATGCACTGGGAGATATGCTTCCGCAACAGAAACTGAAAACTTATATAGAAGATAAGATAATAGAAATAGCACCTCTTGCTTTTATGAGAGGCCGCACACTGTCCAATGTGTTTGCAATACTTGATGAAGCACAGAATGCGACAATAGGGCAGTTGAAAATGTTCCTCACACGCATGGGTAAAATGTCTAAATTCTTTGTTACAGGCGATATAACGCAGATAGATTTGCCGAAGAATCAGGCTTCAGGCCTGGTACATGCAACAGGTATCCTGAAAGATGTTAAGGGTATTGATTTCGTTTATCTGGATAACAGGGATATAATAAGGCATAAGCTTGTAACGGATATTGTGAATGCGTATGAAAATAATAAATAGGGTAATTAATAAAATGTAATTTTCTTAATATGAATAATGCTATTATCAAAACAGATTTCAGTTTTCCCGGGCAGACTATGTTTTATAAAGGGAAAGTCAGGGATGTATATACAATCAAAGAAGATTTGCTTGTGATGATTGCCACTGACAGAATTTCGGCATTTGATGTGGTTTTGCCGAGGGGTATCCCATACAAAGGACAGGTCTTGAATCAAATAGCAAATAAGTTTCTCGACGAAACTGCTGGTATTGTGCCTAACTGGAAGATCTCTTCTCCCGACCCGATGGTTACAATAGGGCATAAGTGCAAACCTTTTGCCGTTGAGATGATAATACGCGGATATCTTACGGGTAGTTCATGGAGGACATATAAAAAGGGGAGCAGGAGTATTTGCGGAGTACCTATACCGGATGGTATGAAAGAACACCAGAGGTTTTCTGAGCCTATTGTCACCCCCACAACAAAAGCAGTTGAAGGCCATGACGAGGATATTTCAAGAGAGGAAATTCTGAAAAATGGAATAGTGTCTGAAGAAGACTATACGCTGCTTGAGAAATATACCAAAGCACTTTTTAAAAGAGGAAGTGAAATAGCTGAAAAACGTGAACTTATACTCGTTGACACGAAATATGAATTTGGTAAAAAAGACGGTAAAATATATCTTATTGATGAAATACACACTCCTGATTCTTCAAGGTATTTTTATAAGGAAGGATATGAGGAGCGTTTCAGAAAGGGTGAACCTCAGAAGCAGTTATCCAAGGAATTTGTGAGGGAGTGGCTTATGGAACATGGTTTTCAGGGACAGGCAGGGCAACAGGTTCCGGAAATGACAGATGAATATGTGACCTCAGTCTCTGAAAGATATATTGAACTGTTTGAAAATATAACAGGGGAAAAATTTGTCAGGACTGATATATCAGATGTTCTGGAGAGAGTGGAGAAAAATATCAGGAAATTTTTGAATTAAATTTTGAAAGGTTTTCTGATTTTACTTTTGTTGTCCATAATTTTCTATAAAATCCATAAAATATTCAGGGGATACCAGATTTAATAAATTATTCCTGTCTTTATCAAGAAATGAAAAATCCGCATCTTTTAACTTTTCTGCGGATAAAATATTCAGTTTTGTATTTTTACCTCTTGTTATTATACCGATACCTGAGTCTGAGTCAATAGTGAAAATACTGAGGTCATCACGGGTTGTCCTTAGATAGACTATCGTTTTCCATACATCTCCTGACCATCCTCCTTCCCATCCGGGAATAAGGTTTTTTCTTACCAGTTTTTTGATTTCTTTATATGATTCTTTGACGGGATAAGCATGTGCAAGGTCAGGGGGATTGCAGTCATGTAATACAATAATCCCGTTTTTGTTTAAATATTTTAAACAGTTTTCAATATCTTGCAGTGATTGTCTATGAGTGTGTAAACCGTCTACAAATGCTACGTCTATTCCATTTGATAACATCTCATGAGCATGCCTTTCAAAGAAAATGTCACTTTTTACCCAATAACGTTGAAATCTTTCCTTGCCAAATAATAATTTAATTTTGTATTTTAACTTTAGCCTGTTTACCGGGTCAACACCTATTTTAACCGGTGCTTTAATGCTGAACATTGCATTGCCACGTTCAATACCTATTTCCAGATATGTTTTTGCCTGTGTTGCATTAATGCATTCCTGAACAATATTTATTCTGTTCATCAGATTTTTCTTAATAATTAAGAAGCAAATGTATAAAAAACAACTTACATGGACTGTCTTGTCCTGAAATACGGTTACACTTTTTACCAAATTCTCAACCAAACCCAATAAATCAGAGCGAGAAAGAGAAAAGAGTGCGGGTATTTATTCCCTCGTTCCTCTTTCTCGTTCTCGTACTGTTTTTTTACCGAATTCTCAACCAAACCTACCAAATACTAACTCAAACCCGCCAAATACTAATTGGCCCTTGACTTTATTTCCTGTTTTAGGTTATATTTGTATTAAATTAAAAAAACAAAAATTATGAAAATACCATCAGTCAACATTTTATTTAAGGAAGCATTAAGGACATTCCTGCGCTTTCCTTTTGCAATTGCTTCAGCAGTAGTTGTTTCACTGACAGCTGTCCATATTGTGGATATACATGGGGATGTGCCGCAACGTTTTTTTAATATAATTATGACGGGCATACTTGGTGCGGTGCTTTTTATGTCGGTTTCCTTATATTGTGAACGTAATAATTACAGCGGACTGAAAAAGTATATTGTCAGGGTGATATTCCTTGCCCTGCTTGTTGGATATTACTTTTATCTTCCGACAGAGAAAGAGCCTCCTTTTATACATATTATAAGGACGGTACTTTTAGGCATAGGTTTTCATATGCTTGTTTCATTCGCTTCATATATGAAAAGAGGCGAGCTGAACGGCTTCTGGCAGTTCAACAAGTCGCTGTTACTGCGTTATCTGACAGCTGCTTTATATACAGGTGTGCTTTACGCAGGGTTATCTCTTGCATTGCTTGCTTTGGATAAACTCCTGGGAGTAGATGTTGACAGCGAATATTATATCAAGTTGTGGTTTGTGCTGGTTGGTGTTTTCAATACATGGTTTTTTCTTGCAGGTATTCCCGAAAAGTTTGAAGAGCTGGAAACATCTGCCGCATATCCCAAAGGGTTGAAGATATTTGCGCAATATATATTGATCCCTTTGATCACCATCTACCTGGTTATCCTTTATGTTTATCTTGTCAAGATAATAGTGAAATGGGATTGGCCTGTGGGTTGGGTGTCTTACCTTATACTGAGTTTTGCCATAGCAGGGACATTTTCACTGTTGCTGGTATATCCTGTCAGGGAAGATATTGCCAACAGGTGGATAAAAATATATACCAAGTGGTTTTACCTTGCCATGTTCCCTCTCACAATCCTTCTCTTCCTTGCGATTTGGAGGAGAGTGTCAGAATACGGCATTACGGAGAACAGGTATTTTGTACTGGTCATGGCGTTCTGGCTCATAGGAATTTCAATTTATTTTTTAGTTACGAAATTCAAAAACATAAAAGTTATTCCTGTATCCCTTTGCCTGATAGCAGTGCTATGCTCTTTCGGGCCGTGGGGAGCTTTCAGCATTTCAAAGCATAATCAGTTGAACAGGTTTGAGAAAATCCTTGTAAAAAATGGCATCCTTGTTAACGGAAAAGTTCATGAAGCAACAAAAACTGTTTCACATGAAGATGTGAAAAATATATGCTCGATAGTTGACTATTTGTCTGAAATACACGGATATCAAACTTTACAGCCGTTCTTTAAGGAAAACCTTGATTCTATGTTTAAGAAAGATTCCATAGAAAAATATCGCCGGACTGAAAAAATTGTTGAAATGATGGGAATTAAATATCTGAGCAGATGGGAAAGGAGAGAAGGTGTGGAAAATCCGGATGATAATTCTGCTAAAACTAATTTTTGTTATTCCACATGGTATGCTGAAAACAATAATTACGTAATTAAGGATTATGATTATATACTTTTTTATAATCAACATTATTTTAAAAAAGCCAGACCTGGAACAGATACAGCGGAAATCACATCAGATTCAACTTCTTACGAACTGGATGGAAAAGATATGTTCATGATTTATTCATACATGGATAATACCATTTCATTTAAGATGGACAATGCAGTTCTTATGGATTTTGAATTAAAGCCGTTTATTGAAAGTTTTCAGAAAAATAATCATTACAGCTATTCTGAAACAAATTTGTCCGCTGCTGAGATGACTGTGGAAAAAGAAAACAGCAGGATGAAAGTGAAAATATATTTTTCAAGCATTAACGGTACATTGGCGGCAAAGGATAGTTCGGAAATTTTGACTAAAGTGGAAAAAGAAATATCAATAAATGAAATAAAAGCAGATATTCTGATTAAATTTATTGATACTGAAACTGCTGAAAGGAAAGGGAAATAAGGAGTAGTAAAGTTTGGAGCCTGCCTGTCCTCCTTCGGCGGATAAATCGGCAGTCAGGTTTGAAGTTTAGAGTTTAAAGTTTTTTTTGTATGACATACACCTATGAATATCCGAGAGCTGCTTTGACTGTTGATTGCATAATCTTTTCAAAAGAAAAAGATGGATTGAAAGTTCTGCTTATCAAACGTGACAAGTATCCGTTTGAGGGCATGTGGGCATTTCCGGGCGGTTTCGTGGATATTGACGAGACACTGGAACATGCTGCAGAACGTGAACTGAAAGAAGAAACAGGGTTGAAAAATGTAGAACTGCAACAACTCCACACATTCGGAGCTATTGACAGAGACCCCCGCCATAGGACTGTATCAGTTGTTTACTACGGCTTTGCTGACAGCTCATCTATACAAATAAAAGCCGGAAGCGATGCAAGAGAGAGCAGATGGTTTCCTGTGTCAGGTCTTCCCAAATTAGCTTTTGATCATGAGAAAATAATGCAGTTTGCTGTTGAAATATTAAATCTTTAGTAAGTATTCATAAGGGTTTAACAATACATCAGGCTTAGTTTTTCCAAACCAGTTGCCACCCAGATATAATTTGTGGGTTTCTATCGCTTTTGCATAATATAACTCAAAATGCAGCATGCTTGGATTTTTGTTTTTGAGTTTTTGTATATACAAAGGTGAAGAACTGTCTATTTTGTCTTTGTTTAGTACCATTCCCACATAGCCGATTATCTGTCCTGCTTTAACCTCGTCACCTTTTTTGACAATGATCTTTCCAAGTTCAGCATATTTACATATGAATCCTGATTTTGTTTCAATCAATATATAATACGTCTTATTCCAGTATGGAATCATTTCCTGAGTTGTGAATATTCCCGTATTCATTACTATGCCGCTTTCAACAGCAATAACTTCACTGTCTTCGGGAGCGTAGATGTCAACACCGCAGTGAAACCTGTCGCCGCGGTCTTCCCAGAACGAACCTGCTTTGTTATTTTTAGGAAGCAGTTTTGAATAACTTTCAGATAACGGCCAATATTTCATATGTTCCCTTATTCAATTGTTCGTTTGTTTGTTCGTTCAATTGTTCATTGTTCATTGTTCATTGTTCATTGTTCATTGTTCATTGTTCATTGTTCATTGTTCATTGTTCATTGTTCATTGTTCATTGTTCATTGTT
>CAZSJF010000066.1:0-10422 GCA_964606705.1 uncultured Bacteroidales bacterium | reverse complement strand
TGTGTTGGGTGTGTTTGGTGTGTGGTTTTCCCTAAATTGATTGAATATTACAGGAAAAATTCAAAATAATTACTAACAATTTAAACAACAATATTAGTAATGGAAAATTATTACAGAGATAACGAAGACCTGAAGTTCCATCTTGGCCATCCTCTTATGAGCAAGATTGCCGGCCTTAAAGAACGGAACTATGCTGACAGAGATAAATGCGAATATGCACCGCTTGATTTTGAAGATGCTATTGATAATTATGACAAAGTTGTTGAAATAATCGGTGAGATAACAGGCGAAATTATAGCGCCCAATGCTGATTCTGTTGACAAGGAAGGGCCAGTACTGGAAAATAACAGGGTACATTATGCAAGAGGAACACAGGAAAACCTTGATGCATTGATAAAAGCCGGATTGATGGGTTTTACTTTGCCGAGAAAATATAACGGGCTGAATCTCCCTATTGTCCCTTATATCATGGCTGCCGAGATCATTTCAAGGGCTGATGCAAGTTTTGTGAATATATACGGATTGCAGGACTGTGCCGAAACCGTTCATGAATTTGCTTCCGATGCATTGAAAGATAAATATCTGCCACAGATAGCAGCAGGCAAAACAGCTGCCATGGTTCTTACCGAACCTGATGCCGGTTCCGACCTGCAGGCCGTTCAGCTGAAAGCAGTTTTTGATGAAAAAAACAATATCTGGAATCTTACAGGTGTGAAACGCTTTATAACCAACGGAAACGGAGATATTTTACTTGTACTTGCAAGAAGCGAGGAAGGGACAACAGACGGGAGAGGTCTTTCGTTATTTGTTGCCGAGAGAAATGATACTATAAAAATAAGAAGGATTGAGCATAAGCTTGGAATCATTGGTTCGCCCACATGTGAAATGGTGTTTACCAACACTCCTGCAGTATTGATTGGTGACAGAAAATTAGGGCTTATAAAATATGTAATGTCATTGATGAATGCCGCACGCCTTGGAATCGGTGCGCAGTCAGTGGGTATTGCAGAAGCTGCTTACAGGGAAGCATTAAAATATGCACACGAAAGAGAACAGTTCGGGAAAGCAATAATTGAGTTCCCTGCCATCTATGAGATACTTACAAATATGAAAGTAAAGATAGATGCTATAAGAACACTGTTATATGAAACAGCACGTTTTGTTGATATTTACAAATCTTACAGTTTTATTGAAAAAGAAAGAAAACTTGAACCTGAAGAAAAACAGGAAATGAAATATTACCAGAAAAATGCCGATATATTTACTCCTATAATCAAGGCATTTGCAAGCGAGGCCTGCAACAGTATTGCTTATGATGCCATACAGGTGTTCGGTGGTACGGGATTTATGAGAGATTTCCCGATAGAAAGGATTTACCGCGATGCAAGAATAACATCTATCTATGAAGGTACAACACAATTGCAGGTTGTAGCGGCAATAAGAGGGGTTACAAACGGTTCATACCTGGTGAAATTAAAAGAGTACCAGGAACAGCCGATAAACCCTGAACTGGATTGCCTGAAACGCCGCCTCGTTGCAATGACTGAAGAATATGCCGGTGCAGCGGAAAATGTTATCAGTAAAAAAGACAATGAGTACATAGACTTTCATGCAAGAAGAATGGTTGAGATGGCCGGTAACATAATAATGGGATACCTTCTTGTTTTTGACTCCAACAGGGATATGAAATACAGAAAATCTGCCGAAATATTCATTAACAAAGCCAAAACTGAGAACTTACAGAAAGCCTCTTATATCAATGATTTTGAGATGAAAGGTATAGGGGAGTTTAAATATAGTTCTTAGATAGTTTATTTCTCACTTTGTGTAAATATAATTGAAAAAATTTATGACAGAATTAAAATGGAAAGAAGCAATTATAAAAGTTTTTGAAGAAGAAAAAAAAGCACTTCATTACACAGAAATTGCAAAATTGATAGCAGAAAGAGGGTATAGGAAATCTTTAGGTGCTACACCGCAAGACACAGTGAGTGCAAATATAACTACTGATATTAATACTAATAAAGAAAAATCCATTTTTGCTAAGGTTGATAGGGGAATTTTTATTCTAAGAAAATTTCTTGATGCCAGTTCTCAACTTCTAACAGAAGAAGCAGAGATGCCAAAAGAAATTGCTCAAAAAATAACGAAAGAAAGTTATAAACTCATAAATGCATTCGGAATTTACTGGAACAGAAATCTTGTTCATTGGAAAACGACACCCGATTTATTAGGCATTCAACAAATTGGTGCTTCAGAAGTTAACTTTAAAGATCAAATCGGTATATATTTATTACATGATAGCAGAGAAACAATTTATGTTGGACAAGCAATAGATCAGCCACTTGGACAAAGATTAAAAAATCATACAACTGACAGACTTGGCGGACGTTGGGATAGATTTTCATGGTTTGGTTTCTATCCAGTTGATGACAACGGTAAACTTATTACAGGCATAAAATTTAACAACATTACTGTTCAAAATTTAGGTGACATTTTGGAAGCAGTTCTTATTGAAAGTATTGAGCCACGTCAGAATCGAAAACAAGGGAATTTATTTTATGGGCTCGAATATTTACAACAAGAAGCACCAGAGTTAAAAAGGAAAATGAAAGAGCAAATAATTCGGGAACTTACAGAAAAATTATAATATATCCTCTTTTCGCTGGCGCGGATTTAGCGACAGCGTAATCCGTGCCCTCTGCGGGATGACAACAATCATCAAAATGAAGATAAAGCTGATGTATTATTTCGTTTATCTGGTCTGTAAAATGAATAAATAAAAATTAGGTTTTTTTTTAATTTTGTTCTACTTTTGTTCAATAGCTTTGGTAAAAAGCAAATTTTAAATAAAATTATTAACGCTTAATAAAAATCATCAGCCTATGAAAAAGAACATTTTACTCGGACTATCTTTGTTAGTAATAAGTTTGTCTCATGCCCAGACTTATGACAGTTTGTTTATTACTCCTGAAAATCCGACCAACCTGGATTCAGTGAAAGTAACCTGTTATTCCACATTTATGATGACACCATGTTCTTTAATTATGGCTCCATCTGTTGATATAAACGAAATGATAATAACGGTTACGGCTCAGCATGTGGCCGGAATGGCACCTTCAACCTGTCATGATACAACAATTACTGATATCGGAATTTTATCTCCCGGTGATCATAAACTGATTTATAGGATAATAACCCCTGTAAGTATTGTCCCTTCTGTTGATACGCTGGATTTTACAGTAGCGAATGTGACTTCTCTGGAACAGTTATATAAGGATGTTGTCTTTAAAGTATATCCGAATCCCGCCGGAGATTATGCCGGATTATATTATGACTTCAGTAATTTTAATATCCCTGATAAAAATATAACATTGACTGATATGCAGGGAAGAGTTATAGAAAAAGTTAAAATAATTGATACCAAAGGGCATTTAACCTTTTCGAGAAAACTAGACTCCGGTATATATATGGTAAATGTGTTGTCCGGTGAGAATATGATTATTTCACGAAAACTGGTTAAATTATAAAATAAGAATTAATATACTATGAGAAAATTGATTATAACAGCCACACTGTTTTTAACTGTATTATCTATTAATGCACAATCGTCGGTAATTGACAGCCTGAAAATAATCCCGGCAAACCCCGCATCAAATGATGTTGTAAAGATTATGTGCCATTCAACTCATTTTAATAAATTATGCCGTATGACTGATTCTTCGGTAGTTGTTAATGATACTATAATAAACATATCCGCCACGCATGAAATAGGTGTAACAGATATCCTTTGTTATTCCACAGATACAATTCCTGTCGGTATTCTTAATGCAGGAAATTATACTTTAATATATAATTTAAATAATATGCTGTCTATCCAGGATGTGGACACAATATATTTTACTGTTGCAGAATATACTTCACTGATGAAGTATATCAATAATAATAATTTTATAATATATCCGAACCCTGCTGACGGAGTTTTTAGTGTCGAAATCAATGATATCGGCAAAGTGCAGAAAATTGAAACGGTAAATATAATAGGGGAGACCGTCTGTACAGTATTAAAGCCTGCTTCCGGTGTTGTAAAAATAGATTTATCGGCATATCCAAAAGGAATTTACTTTGTGAAAGTGATAAGTGATGAAGTGATAAAAACAGGCAAAGTGATACTTCAGTAAAACCAGAGTTTCTTATACTTTTTCCTTAGAAAGTTTTTTCGGTTTGACAATATTTATTGTCAATTCATTAGTTTTCTTATCCAGGTTGATATTTATGATATCGCCTTCTTCAAATTTGGTTTTGATGATTTCTTCTGCCAGGGGATCTTCGATATATTTCTGTATAGCTCTCTTGAGCGGCCTTGCACCGTACTGAGCGTCCCATCCTTTGTCAACAATAAAGTCCTTGGCTTCTTCGCTGACCTTGATCTTATAACCTATTTTCAGGACTCTATCATATAAATTAGCAAGTTCTATGTCAATGATCTTATGGATGTTTTCACGTTCAAGAGATTCGAAAATGATCACATCATCTATTCTGTTAAGAAATTCAGGTGCAAATGTTTTCTTGAGGGCATTTTCAATAACACCACGGGTATAATCTGCCGCACGCATCCTTTTGTTCTCAGTGTTAAATCCTATTCCCTGACCGAAATCCTTTAAATCCCTTGAGCCTATGTTGGAAGTCATTATGATGATAGTATTTTTAAAATCCACTTTACGTCCGAGGCTGTCTGTCAGTATCCCATCATCTAAAACCTGTAACATCAGGTGAAATACATCCGGGTGTGCTTTTTCAATTTCATCCAGCAGAACTACGGAATAAGGTTTCCTCCTTATTTTTTCAGTTAACTGCCCGCCTTCTTCATAGCCTATATATCCCGGAGGAGCTCCTATTAACCTTGAAACTGCAAATTTTTCCATGTATTCACTCATGTCAATGCGGACCAGTGAATCTATGGTGTCAAACAGGAAAGTTGCCAGTACTTTGGCAAGGTGGGTCTTACCGACACCTGTAGGGCCTAAGAATATAAAGGTACCTATGGGTTTATTGGGGTCTTTCAATCCGGCCCTGTTACGCCTGATAGCTCTTACAACTTTCTTGATAGCTTCATCCTGGCCGATAACACTGCCTGCGAGTTCCTTTTCCATGTTGATCAGTCTTTCCCCTTCATTCTGGGCTATCCTCTGGACAGGTATGCCTGTCATCATGGCAACCACTTCTGCTACATGGTCTTCACTTACTTTTTCCCTGTGTATTTTTGCTTCTTCTTCCCATTTTCGTTTTTCAATTTCGAGATTGTCAAGCGATTGTCTTTCGACATCCCTTAACCTTGCAGCTTCTTCATATTTCTGGCTTTCTATTGATTGTTTTTTCCTATGACGTATTTCTTCTATTTCGGCTTCTATTTTAATGATCTTTTCAGGAACATTGATATTTTTAATATGTACCCTGGAGCCGACTTCGTCAAGAGCATCAATGGCTTTATCAGGCAGGCAGCGGTCTGTGATATATCTGGTTGTTAAACTCACACACGCTTCTATAGCTTCCCGTGAATATGTAACAAGATGGTGGTCTTCATATTTACCCTTGATATTATTGAGTATTTCAATGGTTTCTTCGGGAGAAGTGGGGTCTATTATTATTTTCTGGAAGCGTCTTTCCAGTGCTCCGTCTTTTTCAATATGCTGCCTGTATTCGTTGAGAGTGGTAGCGCCTATGCACTGCAGGTCGCCTCTTGCCAGTGCAGGTTTGAACATATTGGATGCATCAAGGGAACCTGAAGCGCCTCCGGCACCGACGATAGTATGGATTTCATCTATGAACAGAATCACATCGGGATTTTTTTCAAGTTCATTGATCAGTGCCTTCATCCTTTCTTCAAACTGCCCCCTGTATTTTGTCCCTGCGACAATAGAAGCCAGGTCAAGGCTGACAATTCTTTTATAAAACAAAGCCCTGGAAACTTTACGCTGGACTATTTTAATGGCTAATCCTTCAGCGATGGCAGATTTGCCAACACCCGGTTCGCCTATAAGGATGGGGTTATTTTTCTTTCTTCTGCTTAATATCTGAGCTATCCTTTCCAGTTCCTTCTCCCTGCCGACAACAATATCAAGCCTGTTTTCTTCTGCAGCTCTTGTAAGATCCCTTCCGAAGTTGTCAAGCACAGGGGTTGTTGATTTTGTGCCGGAGAGTTTCCTGCTGTTGTTATTACTATTACCGGCATTAAAACTGCTGTCATCATCCATTGATTCTCCTGACTGGTCATCAGGTATTTCATTTTTTGGATTAAATTCAGTTTTTGCCTCCGGACCGGAAATTGTAGATATTAAGTCCGTCCTTACATCTTCATATTTTATTCCGTAAGTATTGAGAGTTTTAGTGGCCAGATTATCTTCGTCCTTTAAAATTGACAGTAAGAGATGCTCTGTATCTATTACTTCGCTTTTAAACAATTTTGCTTCCAGATATGTGATTTTCAATACTCTTTCTGCTTGTTTCAAAAGAGGGATGTTGTTTATAGTAAGATTATTTTTACCGCCATTTCCTTTCAGGACTTTTTCTATTTTTTTTCTCAGGTCTGCTGTATCTATCTTGAAATCAGACAGGATTTTTACGGCAGTACCTTCTCCTTCACGCAATATGCCTAATAATAAATGTTCAATTCCTATGTAGTCATTGCCAAGCCTGAGCGCTTCTTCGCGGCTATAGACCAGAACATCTTTTACTCTTTGGGAAAATTTAGCTTCCATATGTTGAATTTATTTAACCTGTAATTTTTTACAAAAATTTGCAAACTTTCAAAAATAGTATACAATGTTACATCTAAAAAAATAAATATATGTATTTATTAACATAAAAGTGTTAATATTAATAAAAAATAATGATTTTATGTATATAAATTTAGACAAATTTATTATCTTCGTTATCTGATTTTAGAGAGTAAATTATTTTTTTGAAAATTATAAAAAACAAAGACTGTTTATGGCTGAAGCGGAAAAAATTACAAGGGTGAATATTGAAAAACAGATGAAAGATGCTTACATTGATTATTCAATGTCTGTAATTGTTTCAAGAGCATTGCCTGATGTGAGAGATGGATTAAAACCCGTACACAGAAGGGTTTTGTATGGAATACTTGATCTTGGTATTTTATCAAACAGGCCGTTCAAGAAATCGGCGAGGATAGTAGGAGAGGTGTTGGGTAAATATCATCCGCATGGCGACACTTCGGTATATGATGCTATGGTGCGTATGGCTCAGGATTGGTCAATGAGATACCCCTTAATAGACGGTCAGGGTAACTTTGGTTCTATTGACGGTGACGGCCCTGCTGCAATGCGTTATACCGAAGCAAGATTGAAGAGGATAGCTGAAGATATGCTGATAGATATAGAGAAGGATACTGTAGATTTTCAGTTAAATTTTGATGATTCTTTATACGAACCCACGGTATTACCTGCGCGAATCCCTAATTTGCTGGTAAACGGAGCTTCAGGCATAGCAGTAGGCATGGCAACCAATATGCCTCCTCATAATATCAATGAAGTTATAGATGGTATTGTTGCTTATATTGACAATAAAGAAATAACTATCCCTGAAATCATGAAGTTTATCAAAGCTCCTGATTTTCCTACCGGCGGCCTGATATACGGATATGAAGGTGTTAAGGAAGCTTATGAGACAGGAAGGGGAAAGATAATGATAAGGGGAGAGGTAAAAACGGAAATTGAAGGAAACAGAGAAAGGCTGGTGGTAACTTCAATTCCTTACCAGGTCAATAAAGCAGAAATGATAAAAAAGACAGCTGACCTTGTTAATGAGAAAAAACTGGATGGGATCTCTGATATAAGGGATGAATCCGATAAAAGCGGGTTAAGAATAGTCTATGAACTGAGAAAAGATGCCATACCTAATGTGGTATTGAATAATTTATACAAATATACCCCTCTGCAATCATCATTCAATGTAAATAATATCGCACTTGTAAAAGGAAGGCCGCAGATGCTGAACCTTAAGGATATTGTATCATTGTTTGTGGAACACAGGCTTGTGGTTGTTATAAGGCGTACCAAATATGAACTGGCTGAAGCTGAAAAAAAAGCGCATATTCTGGAAGGCTTGATTATAGCCCTTGACCATCTGGATGAAGTGATTGCATTAATCAGGGCATCCCAGACACCGGAACAAGCCAAGAACGGTTTAATGGAATCATTTAAACTGACAGATATCCAGGCTAAGGCGATACTTGACATGAGGCTGCAAAGACTTACAGGCCTTGAAATAAATAAGGTTAAACAGGAATACAAAGATCTTCTGGAATTTATTGAACTCCTGAAGAGCGTTCTTGCAGATGAAAAGATGCAGATGAAAATAATAAAAGATGAGCTTTTTGAGATAAAAGAGAAATATGGTGATAAAACAAGGACAGAAATTGAATATTCTTCAAATGATTTCAGGATAGAAGATACTATAGCAGATGAGAATGTTGTCATTACAATATCCCATATGGGCTATATAAAGAGGACTTCACTGAGCGAATACAGAAGGCAGAACAGGGGAGGGAAAGGCGCAAAAGGCTCGGATGCCAGGGATGAAGACTTTATTGAATATCTGTATATCGCTTCCACACATAATTATATGCTGTTTTTTACAGAAAAAGGCAAATGTTTCTGGTTAAGGGTATTTGAGATACCTGAGGGGAATAAAAATTCAAAGGGCAGGGCAATACAGAATCTTATCAGTATTGAAAGTGCCGATAAGGTAAGGGCTTTTGTCAATGTAAAAGATCTGAATGATAAGGAATATATTGAAAATAACTGTATAATTCTCTGTTCTAAAAAAGGAGTCATAAAGAAGACTTCTCTTGAGGCATATTCACGCCCGAGGCAGAACGGCATCAATGCAATTACAATAAAAGAAAATGATACATTGCTCGAGGCTAAGCTGACAAGCGGGACAAGTGAAGTATTGCTTGCATTAAGATGCGGAAGGGCTATAAGGTTTAATGAAAAAACCGTCAGGCCTATGGGCAGGAATGCTGCAGGTGTCAAAGGGGTTACATTATCAGGAGAAAAAGATGAGGTAATCGGCATGATATGCCCTGAAAACGATCAGTCTGATATACTTGTAGTCTCTGAAAAGGGATATGGAAAACGCTCCAAGCTGGAAGACTACAGAATAACAAACAGGGGTGGCAAGGGAGTGAAAACAATTAATATTACAGATAAGACCGGGGACCTTATTTCTATTAAAGATGTTACCGATAAGGATGACCTTATGATAATAAATAAATCTGGAATAATAATACGCCTGGCTGTAGTCGGATTAAGGGTTATGGGAAGAGCCACGCAGGGCGTAAGGTTGATAAATCTTAAAGAAGATGACGAAATTGCTGCCGTTGCAAAAGTAGAAACAGGCGATGATGATGAGAAAAATGAAGGCAGCATTGAAGAAGAAAATATAAATATTGAGGATAATGGCAAGGAAATTGATGAAAATATAGTATAGGGGGTAAAATAAAATTTGTAAGTATAACTTTAAAAATAAATGAAAATGAGAAAAATTTCTGTTTTATTGATTTGCACATTGGTTGTTACTATTGCCAGTGCTCAGAAGATTAAAGTACAAAGTGCTTATAATTATTTGAAAAACGGCCAGCTTGATAAAGCCAAAACTGATATTGATGCAGCTGCAGAAGATGCAATAACAAAGACGATGGGTAAAACATGGTTTTACAGGGGAAATATTTATTTAGCCATTGCCGCAACAAAAGATGAGCAATACAAAAATTTAGACACCAATGCAATAGAAAAAGCTTATGAATCATATACCAAGGCAATAGAACTTGAACCTGATGTGCAAAATGAAGCTTTAAAACCTGCCAGTCCCAAGATGGGATTACTTCTTTTAGGCACATATTATTTTGATAAAGCAGCCAAGTTGTTTAATACTAAACAATATAACGATGCTTTGGTTTATTTTGAAAAAACAATAAAGATAAATGCTGATTTTAATATAAGTGACACCCTGGCAACTTATTATGCTGCATTATCGGCAAATTATGCCAAATCATATGATGTGTCAAAAAAGTATTTTGAAAGACTGATGAAATTTAATTACAAGCCTGAAGTATATGCCTTTTTATCAGACATATATAAAAATGAAAAAGATACTGCTAAGGCTTTGAGTATTATTAAAAAGGGTCGTGAAATATTTCCTGAAAGTTTGGTGTTGATACAATATGAAGCGAATTTGTATCTGACTACCGGGGAAAAAGAAAAAGCAAAATCCACAATAGCATTAGCTATTGAAAAGGATCCTAATAATCCTAATTTATATTATGCAATAGGGACATTATATAATAATATGTTGAGTGATGACATGTTTGCCAGTGATTTAGGTAAATATGAAAGT
>CAZSJF010000065.1:0-10449 GCA_964606705.1 uncultured Bacteroidales bacterium | reverse complement strand
CCTGCAAAAACAAAAACGATAAGTAATACTATATTTATGATTTTTTTCATAAAAGATTAAATTTTAATTATACAAATATAACGAAAAATATTATTATTTATTTTATATAATTATCAATTTTTCGCTTTTTTCTACTTTTCCCCCATTGCCATCCGTAACCGTTATTCTGTAAATATACATCCCTTTTAATTTATATCCGTTGTCACTTGTGCCGTTCCATGTGATTGACTGGACGTTATATCCGTCTGTAGAAACGTCTGCATTTATAGTTTTTACCAGTTCTCCTGTAATGCTGAAAATCTGTATCTGCACATCCAGTCCGCAGCAGGGATAATTATGCTCAAAATAGAACCTGGTTTCTGTTGAAAAAGGGTTAGGGTAGTTATACACGTTATCTATAGTTAATTCCGAGGAGCTTTTGACAGTAAATTCCGTATATGCTTCAGTTGAATTATTATATACATCCCAGACTTTTAATCTGAGGGTATGCAATCCTTCGCTCAACCCTGAAAAAGGATATCTTACAGTACCTCTCTGATAGCTGTTCAGGTCGGCTTCGTAGTAATCATTTAAAACTATAGAGTTATATGTGTTTTCATCAAGTACCGCTACTATATCATGCCCTATGCCGTTTCCCGTTGTGTTCACACCGTTGGAATCGGATATATTTGCCAGCAGCAAAGGATTTTCATCAGTAATTCCTCCGAATCTGAAATTTTCATCATTAAGATATAGCTGTACAACAGGCCCGTCAATATCAGGTTCTGCATTTTCATCTGATCCTCCTATTACAATATCTTCATAATATCCGCTGGCATCGCAACTGTCGCTGGCCGCATAATAACTTATTTTTCCATCCCCATACTTATATGAGATATCTTTCGGGACAACAAAAGAAAAAGAGAACACCCCGTTTATAACACTTGCCTTGCCTTTATAAAGTACATTTTTCTGGATACTGAAACTTGTTACCGGGCTGCCTGCATCGTTTCCCAGAGTAGTAACACTTGTTGGCTTGTCAAAAACTGTAGGGTATATTGCTCCGTTAAAATCGGTTACTGTATCTCCTGAATCATCCTGTATTATGCCGCTTATTGTTACTTCCGACAATGCTTTTATAGAATCAGGGGCATCTGTTGTTACAACCTTGTATTTCGGATATGCTAGTCCAACGGCAGGGTCTCCAAGTAATACAAAATTTTTAATATATAAACTGGAGCCGCTTGCAACTTTTGATTTTCTGATAAGGTCCCCCATTTTTAAATATTCCCCGTTTTCTTTTTTGAATACCTCTTTGTAAAAATTATAAACAAGAGTATAGTTCGAAGTAGAATATGCTAATCTTGTGGTTGTATATAAAGCTATCCCTCCACCCAGAGGATTTAATAAAATATATTCCCCTGCAGATGTTCTTTCCGGATCGTCAAAACGGCTGAATTCACATGTGGCTGTGACAAATGCAGGCATATTATTAGTGTTATCCCAGTTGTTGATATCAGAAGTTTCCAGTACTCTTTCATGTGCCCATCCTAACTCACCACCATGTCCTGTATAATTCATTATTAAAGCTCCTTTTTCCACACGGTCATTTATAGCCTGATTGGCATCCGGATAACGATGTCCTCCCGGTGTTGACTCCTGCTGATAGGCATCAAGAAATATTTTATCAATATTATATTCTTTATAAGTAGTATCAACATAAGTAGCTACCTGGTTAGATTGTGTAAGGTGTAATCCGCTATCTTCGTCATCAGCAACAAAACAAATAACATTTTTCCAATCACCAAAATTAGAGATGGCATTTGTGTATGATGAGGAACAACCTGTTCCCTCGCTGTTGACATCTGTCTTGCAGGTATATCTGGCAATTTTATCCACAATATCTCTTGCTTCCTGCAGTGTCTGAACTGCAATACGTCCTATGCCTACATCCAGATCACCATCGGCATCATATCCTTCAGCATCATCCATTAGTCCGAAATAGTCATCTGTTACAAATGATACTGTAGGCTGCAGGGAATTGGCAGATTCAAAACAAGGAACGTAATTGGTATTACTGCTTATCCTGCTTTTATAATCATATGAGCCATCGCCGAAAAGTAACAAATATCGAGGTTTTTCATTGGCATTTGCCGCCCTGTCCCAGAACATTTTAACAAAATCCCTTATCGCTGTTACATCCTGAGCCCCTGAAGAAAATTCATTATATATCTGAGCCGGGGTTACCACTAATACTGATAAATCATCATTGGTATTATGGATTACAGCCAACCTGTTTGCCTCACTGAGAAAATTAGGGTGGCTGACTATAAGCATATCATATTGCCCTGATCCGTGCAAGTCCTGATTGTCAAATTTTCCGATAAATGTTGGTGTATAAAAATAATTTCCGTTAAATGCAATATATTCTTTTAAGTCATCTGTTGCTGTCCTGAATTTTTGATCTGTGCTATCCGCCGTTGTCTCAACAAGTCCGGCATTCATAGGATCTGTAATGTCCCATATTTTAACCGACAGGCCGGCATTTGACAGGGTATATTCCGTAATGTTGCCTGTTCCTATGCATTCAGTATTTCTGAAAGGCATCTGGTTCCCGCTGAATGTCAGGTTCCTTACCGCATTTAATTCAAGGTAGTTCAGCCACCCTTTTGAATCTTCATTCGGCTTATTATAACTTACAGTTACACTTATATCAGAACTTGATGTGTTGAATTTTAATGTTCCCAGCGAACTCCTTGCATAGTCCCCGTTATATTGCTCAGGATCAATATTTGCCACGGACATCAGGGAGTTGTTTCCATTTGCATTTACGGAAAAAGTGCTTGATAAAGATGAACGTGCTATGACACTTGTCTTTAATGTTACTTGTGAGCCGGCATCTATATTGGGAAAAGCAAATAAAAAATCATATTCTGTCAGGATATTGAATTCTTCCCCGTACCATTCCTTTCCAGATTTAATCATGTTGTACAATTCCTTTTCATTGTATGCATAATCATTGAATTTTGTAACATAATGATTTGCAGTTGCCGTATCTGAGTATAATGTGTCCAGACGTTTTCCGGCTCCCAGGTCAGCAGTCAGGAAATAATAGGTGTAATCTGAATATTTGTTTACAGTATGCCTGAATATGTCATTAACCGAATCATATGCCCATACCGTAGGCCCTTTTCCATAAAATAATATATAATCATCCTCATTAAAGATGCTGTCATTTTCTCCTTCAACCCATATAGCGTTTTCCTGCAAATCATCATACCGGGAAGCAGAATCAATTTCAGGCAGCATACCGGGGCCATTACCATATATTCTTATGTTTTTCGGATTAATTTGTGATGGATCCATGCTCATGCCTGATAAATCGTTATATGATATTTTATAAATACCTGTAGTTACAATGCTAAGCTTATACCAGTTTCCTGACGAAAGGGCAGAATGGCTTGCATAGGTTTTTTTGTCCGATTTTTTATTGACACTTTGAGGTAATTCTGTAATCTGAATTTCCAGCTCAAAAGAAATGAGCTTTTCAGGTTTTCCATCTAAAGAATTTTTTCTCACAGGAACAAACCTGATATTAGCGTAAGGTTGTCCTTTTTCATGTGATATTGAAGAGGTTATGGTAATACCTTCCTGCACTAATTCAAGGCTGTTGGCCAGTAAAATTTCATTATCATCAAGGGGTTTAAATATTTCGTTTTTTAATCTGGCCTCTATTTTAACATTATCTGATGTTAGATTAAATCTTTCCATGTATAAAGGCAAAAACCCATTTTTCTGCCCATCATAAACAGCACCGTCAAAATATAAAAAGTTTACATACTCATTATCCGATACTATATTTTTTTCAACACCTTTCCAGCATATCTGCCTGTTAACATTTATTGTCTGTGAAGCAGGTAAAACCTTACAGAAACACAGGGCAAACAGGGATAATAAAATGGATATTCTCATATAACTATTGGTTTTTAACATATTGTTCAAAAGATTAATCAAAATTGTCCACGTTTTATGTAACTTTATTATAAAAATTAAGTATAAAATATGAAATCAATAAAGGCATAAAACAATAATTAACAAAAATATAACGTTAAATTACTGATAATATTATTTGTTTTTTTAAATTTATGGCAAAAAATATTTATGTATTTAAAAAAATTATTTGTAATATTGTATTTTTAAAGATTATAAATCTCATTATTTAACGTTTTATTTATATAACATTTATGGTAAAAAAGATTTATTTTTCGGTTTTAACAAGCATTATTGCTTTAGCCGGTTTGAATAATGGATATACTCAGGATGTACATTATTCGCAGTTCTATGCAAATCCTTTATTTTTAAATCCTGCATTTGCGGGAGCTCCTATTTGCCCCAGGTTGATTATGAATTACAGGAATCAGTGGCCGTCCATTTCGGGGACCTATGTCACTTACAATGGTTCATATGACCAGAATGTTGATTTTCTGCATGGAGGAATCGGTGTACTGGTTAATTCAGATAAAGCAGGTGAAGGCGTTCTGACCACAACAGAATTCAGCGGAATTTATTCCTACAACCTGAATGTAAGCAGTGGTTTTTCCGTTAAAGCCGGTTTTCAGGCAACTTATTTCGACAGGCACCTTGATAGAGAAAAATTAGCTTTCGGCGACCAGATAGATCCGAAATATGGATTTGTATATAATACTCTTGAAGATATTAAGAATGATCAGATATCGGGAGCAGATTTTTCAGCAGGGATTTTAGGTTACAGCGAAACTGTCTTTTTGGGTTTTGCCGCACACCATTTAACGAGGCCTAATATTTCATTTATGAATGATGCAGGCGGTACTCTGCCTATGAAATTCACCCTGCATGGCGGTGCTGTTATCAAACTTAACGGAGGCGGAAGAAGGAGCTTAGAAGACCCTATATTATCCCCCAATATATTGTTTATGCAGCAACAGGATTTTCAACAGATCAACTATGGTATATATCTTAACAGGTATCCGGTAATCGGTGGGCTCTGGTTCAGGCAAAGCATAGGGAAAGAAGGAAATCCGGATGCCCTGATTATTTTGCTTGGCATACAGACAAGTGTATTAAAATTCGGATATAGCTATGACGTTACCGTGTCAAAATTAAGTACTGCATCAGGCGGTTCACATGAATTTTCATGTGCTTTCCAGTTTGCATGTAAACCCAAGAAAAAGAAAATCAGGCCTATTAATTGCCCTGCTTTCTAAAGATAAAAAAGATAAAATTTATAGTTATTAACTTAAATAACTAATTTATGAATAAATTAAAAATGATTATGGGGTTAGTTTTAGGGATAATGCTTATCTCTAACTCTTCGTGTAAGAAAGATTATTCTCAAACAACCGGATGGGAATATAACAATCCTAGGAATGGCGGCTTTGAAGTAGTCCCTTATGAAGAACAGGAAACCGGACCAGGCCTTATCCTGATTGAAGGTGGTACTTTTGTCATGGGAAGATCAGAGCAGGATGTGATGTATGATTGGGACAACATACCCCGCAGGGTGACAGTTTCTTCTTTCTATCTGGACCAGACTGAGATCAGAAACTTGGATTATGTTGAATACCTGTACTGGTTAGGAAGGGTTTTTGGAACGGATTATCCTGAAGTCAGAAGAAAGGCTTTACCTGATACACTGGTATGGTTAGATGAGTTGGCTTATAATGACCCGTATGTTGAATATTACCTGAGGCATCCGTCTTACAGAGATTATCCTGTTGTCGGGGTCAGCTGGGTTCAGGCTACTGACTATTGCTCATGGAGGACAGACAGGGTTAATGAACAAATACTTATCCGCGAAGGGATATTAAAAATGGATCCTAATCAGTCCAACGAAGAAAACTTCAACACTGATGCTTATCTGGCAGGGCAATATGAAGGATTGGTCAGAAGCGACCTTATTGATATCAACCCTAATGGTTCAGGAACACGTAAGGTGAGGCTGGAAGATGGAATATTACTTCCAAAATATCGTCTGCCGACAGAAGCTGAATGGGAATTTGCAGCAGCAGGCTTAATAGGAAATACATTATTTGAACGTATATTGGAAAGAAGGATATATCCATGGAATGGTCATATTTTACGAACAGATGCAGAAGGTAATCTGGGAGATTTTGTTGCAAACTTCAAACGTGGCCGTGGAGATAATATGGGTGTTGCCGGAAATTTAAATGACGGTGCTGCCATACCTAATAATGTATATGCATACTGGCCTAATGATTACGGTTTGTATAACATGGCAGGTAATGTTGCAGAATGGGTAATGGATGTATACAGGCCCTTGTCTTTTGAAGATAATAACGATTTTAATCCGTTCAGAGGAAATGATTTTAAAACAAAAACTACGGATGAAGAAGGTATTATTCAGGAAAAAGATAGTTTGGGAAGGCTCTCATGGAGAGAGTTAACAGATCAGGAAACTAAAACCAGAAGAAATTTTCAGGTAGCAGATAATATAGACTATTTTGACGGAGACCGCCAGTCAAGTATATTTTATGAAACAGATAGAGAAAATGCTGACGACCTTGTTAAAAAGAGGTTTGATGACAAAAGATTAGTTTATGACTATGGCATGCACTCATTGGTTAATAATAAAGCAAGAGTTTTTAAAGGTGGCTCATGGAAAGACAGGGCTTACTATTTAAGTGCAGGCTCCAGAAGATTCCTTGATGAAGAACATTCAACAGATTATATAGGATTCAGGTGTGCAATGATCAGAACCGGCAGTGCTGTCGGAGGACCTGGCTCATATTAAAAAATATTTATTTATATTTAACCCCATTTTCTTTTGAAGAAAATGGGGTTTTTATTTGACTTTAAAATATAACAATGCCTGAGAATACAGAATACTTATATAAACTTTTCCTGAAATATCCTGTTATATGTACCGACACCAGAAATATTAAAGAAAACTGCATTTTCTTTTCACTGAAAGGAAATAATTTCAATGGTAATTCATTTGCCCGACAAGCACTGGATCTGGGTGCTGCTTATGCAATAATTGATGAGAAAAAGTATAATACTGATAAACGCTGTATCTTAGTCAGAAACAGTTTGACCGCACTGCAAAATCTGGCTAAATACCACAGGCAGCAGATGAAAACCCGAATCATTGGCATAACAGGCACCAACGGAAAAACGACGACAAAAGAACTTATAAAAAATATATTAAGCAGGAAATATAATGTAACAGCAACATCAGGAAACCTTAACAATCATATTGGTGTGCCTTTAACTATTCTGTCTGTTGATAAAAATACCGAATTTGCTATTGTTGAAATGGGGGCAAGCCATGCCGGCGAAATTAAAAAACTTTGTTCCATTGCCATGCCTCATTTCGGGATTATAACTAATATAGGCAATGCCCACATAGAAGGATTTAAAAGTTTTGAAGGTGTCATTAAAGCAAAAAATGAATTATACCGGTTTATATATAAAAATAAAGGTATTGTTTTTGTAAATAATGATAACCCAATACTGACAAAATTATCCAAAAATTTAAATAAAATAACCTATGGGTGTTCTGCTGATGCTGGACTTTACGGGGAAATGATGGAGGCAAATCCTTTTGTGAAACTGAGAGTTTGCCGTAACAAAAAAGAAAGTGTTATAATAAAATCCAACCTTATCGGTTCTTATAATCTGGAAAATATTCTGGCAGCTGCATGTGTCGGTAAATATTTCAGAGTAAATATAAAAGATATCAAATCTTCTGTTGAAAAATATATACCCCAGAACAATCGTTCCCAATTCTTAAAAACTTCAGCCAACAGGATTATAATGGATGCTTATAATGCGAATCCGACAAGTATGAATGCCGCTATAATCAATTTTCATCAGCTTGATTTTCCCGGCAAGATACTGATTGCAGGAGATATGCTTGAGCTGGGAAAAGAAAGCATTAATGAGCATAAAAAAATCCTAAGTCTTATAAAAAAATGTAATTTTGAAGAAGTGTTTCTGGTTGGGGAATGGTTTTCGAAAATCAGGCAGCAAAGCAATTATAAAACATTTCATACATCCGAAGAAATTATGAAATGGATAAATAAAAATCCTGTTACCGGTAAAACAATATTAATAAAAGGTTCCAGGGGAATAATGCTGGAAAAAATCCTTAAAGTTCTGTAATAGATTATGCTTTTTTCTTTCAGGAAATTTGTAAAAACCACGGCTCTGTTTAATACACAGGACAAAATATTATTAGCGGTCAGCGGAGGCATTGACTCCGTTACGATGGCATATCTTTTTCATAAGGCCAGGTATAAATTCGCCATAGCACATTGCAACTTTCAGTTAAGAGGAAAAGAATCTGATGAGGACGAAATATTTGTCAGGAACATTGCTGATACATATAATGTCCCGTTTTATTCAAAACAATTTCCTACGGAAGAGTATGCAAAAAGAAATGCACTTTCAATACAGATGGCAGCGCGTGAATTAAGATACAAATGGTTTGATGAACTGCTCAGAACAAAAAAGTATGATTATGTTGCAACCGGGCATAATTCAGACGACCAGACAGAAACTTTTTTTATTAATTTATCAAGAGGAACAGGAATAGCAGGGATACATGGTATCAGTTGTAAGGAAAATAAAGTTATCAGGCCGTTATTGTTTGCATACAGAAAAGATATAGAAGCTTTTGTCAGGAAACATAATTTATTATACAGGGAGGACAGTTCCAATATTTCCGATAAATATATAAGAAATGAGATCAGACATAACATAATACCTCTGTTCTGTAAAATAAATCCGAATTTTAAAACCGGCATCAGCAATAGCATAAAATATATCCGTGATGCCGAATTACTGATTAAAAAAATTGTAGATGATAAAAAGGGGAAAGTAATAAAAACGGAAGAAGATAAAATAATAATATCATTGGATAAACTCCTGCAGTTACATCCGCTCAGCCTTTTTATTTATGAATTCTTGTCTGAATATAATTTCAACTCTGCAAAGATTAAAGAAATTGAAAAATCAATCAACAGAATTTCCGGAAAGAAATTTACTTCCCCGACACATATCTTAATTAAAAACAGGAAAGAGTTGATTGTGTATCCGAAAAGTAAAACTGTTTTTAAGGAATATCGGATAAATGAAAAACAGGGATTTATAAAAATTCCTGTCAGGATGAAGATAAAAAAGATAAAGAATAAAGATTTTGTGATACCGGCGGATAAACATATAGCAAATCTGGATTATGAGAATTTGACATTCCCTCTAATATTAAGAAAATGGAAAAGCGGGGATTATTTTTACCCTTTAGGCATGAAAGACAGAAAGAAATTAAGTGACTTTTTTATTGACAGCAAATTTTCCGTTAAAGACAAAGAAGATGTATGGCTGCTTTGTTCAAAAAATAAAATTGCATGGATTACAGGGCATAGGATTGACAACAGGTTTAAAATAACAAAAAATACCAGAAACATCTATCAGGTCAGTATTGCAGGACAAAACAAAGGTTATTAATAATGAAAAGTGTTTTTGTTGAAAATTTTTTAATAGCTGTAAATTCCATAAGGTCCCATTTGCTGAGGACTGTAATTACAATGCTTATAATTGCCTTCGGCATTATGGCTTTGATCAGCATACTGACAGCTATTGAATCCATAAAACATTCCATTGTCAGCAATTTCACGCAAATGGGCGCCAACACTTTCACTATAAGGAATAAGACCATGATGTTACATATGGGGGGGAGAAGGAACCACCAGAAGAGGCATAAAGAAATCTCATATAAAGAAGCTGTGAAATTCAAGGAAGAATATACATTCCCTTCAACTGTATCAATCAACACGCATGCTTCAGGTTCTGCAACGGTAAAATATAAATCCATAAAAACAAATCCGAATATCGATGTACTTGGCTCTGATGAGAATGGTATTTTTACTTCAGGTTTAGAGATTGAAAAGGGCCGGAATTTTTCAACCGGTGAATTAGAACAGGGTTCTGCCGTCACAATTATAGGAGATGAATTACGTAAAACTTTATTTAAAGATAAAGAAGACCCCCTTAACAAAATTATTACGATAGGACCGGGGAAATATAAAATAATAGGCGTTTTAAAGGAAAAAGGGTCAGGCATGAATTTTAACACTGACAAATATTGTGTAATTCCGATCAATAATGTAAGAAAACATTTTTCAAGTTCAAACATGTCGTATAAAATAACAGTCAAAACAGAAAATCCGAATCAGCTGGATATTGCTATAGATGAAGCAACGGGGCTATTCAGAACGATAAGAAAAGTAAAACTGAATGAAGATAACAACTTTGAAACAGTAAAAAGCGATAATCTGGTGAAAATGCTTATTGAAAATACAAAATATGTTACTATGTCAGCGACAATAATAGGATTTATAACTCTTATCGTCGCTGACATAGTAACATATTTTGTATTTTCAACACCCAACACCAAACACACCCAACACA
>CAZSJF010000064.1:0-10696 GCA_964606705.1 uncultured Bacteroidales bacterium | reverse complement strand
TGTGTTGGGTGTGTTTGGTGTTTTTTTTAACGTGGTGATCAAAGTGTTATAAAATATGAATATTTTAGAACACTTTGATCACCACGTTAAAAAACAGGATAAAGAGCATTTTATGAATCTCATGCAAGTTGCATTGGCTGACGGTATAATTGACCACACAGAATTGGAAATGCTACATCGGCTTGGAAGAAAAATGGGATTTACTGACCCCGAAATTAATGACTTAATAGAATCAATGACCAAAACAGCTTATAATCCCCCTTATGAATTATCCAAGCGATTTGAACAGATTTACAACATTATGAAAATAGTTCTTGCAGATGAGAAAATTGATAGAAATGAAATGCATTTAGCAAATGGTTTAGCCACAAAATTAGGTTTTAACGAAAATGAAATTCCAAAATTGTTAATTTTTTTAATAAGCGGTATTAAAGAAGGCAAAGATGAAGAAGATCTTTTTGAAACTTATAAAAAAGAAAGAAAAACTTAAAAAAGTTTTATCGAAGAATTTATCTTCATAACTTTTTTATGTTTTTCTTATAGTTTTTAACCATTTTCCCAAATTTTTTATCTTTTTTCCGTTTCTCTGCAACCGTTGATTCGTAATATGCTTTTTCTTTCTCCATTCTCAAATAGTTTTCATAGGAAGATTTATCAAGTTCTCCTTTTTCAACAGCTTCAATAACTCGGCAACCTATCTCATTCTTATGTGTACAATCTTTGAATTTGCAACTTTCAGAAAGACTGATAATTACATCAAAGGTTATTTCCAGGCCACTTTCTGCGTCTGCAATACCAACTTCTCTCATCCCAGGATTGTCTATTAAAATTCCTCCATTTTCAAGAACAATTAATTCCCTATGACTTGTAATATGTTTTCCTTTATTAGTACTCTGACTTATTATATCAGTTTTCATTATAGTTTTACCTGAAAGATTATTCAACAAAGTAGATTTCCCAACACCTGACGAGCCAAGCATACAATAAGTTTTCCCTTTTTTAATGAGATCTGTTATTGTTTTATATCCGTACCGTGTTTCATTACTTAAAGCAATAACCGGTATATTTTTAATCCGTGTTTTTATGCTTCCTATAATTTCATTAATTCGAATTTCATCTATTAAATCAGTTTTGCTAAGTATAATTACAGGCTGGACTTTAGATGAATTGCAAATTGTCAAGTATCTTTCAAGTCTATTGATATTAAAGTCTCTATCAACGGCTTGAACCAAAAAGGCATAATCGATATTCGTTGCAATAATCTGAATTTCCCCGAATAGTCCAATTGCTTGCCTTTTAATCATTGAAAATCTCGGTAATATTTTATGAATTATTGCAAATTCAGAATCATAAGTTGTCAATGCAACCCAATCACCAACCGCTGGAAAATCCTCTCTACTTTTTGCGGTAAAACGCAAATTACCAGTTATCTCGGCTTCAAACTCACCTTTATTTGTCCTGACAATGAACCGTTCTTTATGTTCTTTAATAACTCTTCCTACCTCAAAACTTTCAAGATTATTTTCAATCCTGAATTTTTCAAGTTCATTATTGTATCCGAGATCTTCTAATTCCATCTCATTATGATTTATGAATTAAAGTCTTTATGTATCCTGTATAACTCATTCCTTGCTTATCCTTTGTAATTTACTTCAAAAATGATTCAAAATTTCCAGAGGTTATTACATCAAATTTACTTTTTTTATAAGCGTTTGTAAATGTTTTTGAAATACTTGCTTTTTCTCCTGCTTTCCATTTAAATTCATATGCATGAAGAACACCATCATATTCTTCAATATAATCAATTTCCTGCTGTTCTTTGGTTCGCCAGAAATATTTGTTCATGTATATTTTTGAATATTCTGCATGTTTCATACGTTCGCTTATAATAAAATTTTCCCATAAAGCTCCGGTATCATTTCTTAATCCAACAGGACTGAATTGATTGATAATAGAATTACGCAATCCATTATCATAAAAATAAATTTTACGGGATTTTTTTAATTCATTTCTTAAATTTCTGCTGAAAGAACTTAATCTGAAAACTATAAATGCCCGTTCAAGAAGCAAAATATACTTTTCAACTGTTTCGTTATCCATTCCGCATATCTTTCCCAGCTCATTAAAAGAAACTTCATTGCCAATCTGAAAAGCTAATGCCTGCACTAACTTTTCCATATTTTGTGGTTTCTGTATTCTTTCCCAGGTTAAAATATCTTTATATAAATAACTACTTGCAATAGTTTTAAGAATATTTATTTCATCGCCTTTATTTATTACTACATCCGGATAATAACCATAAATCATTCTATGATCTAACAATCTTCTTTCTTCCAACAGGCCATGAGATTTAACCATTTCATTAAATGAAAAAGGGAACAACATAAATTCCCATTTGCGGCCCGTAAGCGGTTCATTTATTTTATTTGCCAGTTCAAATGCAGATGAGCCGGTTGCAATTACTTTAACACCTTTTATATTATCTGTAATTAACTTAATAATCAGACCGATATTTTTAATTCTTTGTGCTTCATCTATAATTAATGTTTTATTCTTACCAATCATAGAATGAAGGCGGGTAGAAGTAGCCATTTCAAGCTGTGAACGCAAATCCGGTTCATCGCCATTCCACCAAAGAACATCCTTTTTTTTGTTAAATATCTGATAAAGCAATGTTGTTTTTCCAATTTGTCTTGGACCCAAAATTATTATTGCTTTTGAATCTTTTAATCGCATTTCAACATTCTTTTTTAAATCTCTTTTAATCATAATTTGAATTTTTAAAATACAAATATACAACTTTTTGCGAAACGAATCGCAAAAAGAAGTAACTTTTTGCGAAATGAATCGCAAATTATCTATTGGTTGTTAGTTGTTGTATAAGACTCCCAAAAAAGTAGACTCCGGAAGTAAACTACATACACAAAAAAGGCCTTTTTTCAAAGGCCACTTTTCTTTTAAAACACTTGTTAGTTGCTGGGCTCCTCCTCTCCCGAAACTTCGGGAGAACATAGTACCCTCTGATTAATCCCGAAACTTCGGGACTCTAACCAATTGAGCTAATACTCCATAAAGTTCTTCTCCGTTAATGATTCTTTCTAAGAAATTCCTGCTATGCTGTTTTTTTATAAATCTTTCTATTTTAACAGCATTCCCCTCGTCATTTCCACATTCAAAAACAGCTGCAAGTTTCCATGGTCTGTGTTTACTTGTAAAAGTTATCTTTTCGGAAGTATTATGCTCTTCCAATCTGCGGAAGTAATCATTTGTATAACCTACGTAATACAAATCCGAAGTTTCGCTATAAATAAAATATATATAATACATAATAAAAAAATCCCGAGGTTTCGGGATTTTGCTCCTCCTCTAGGACTTGAACCTAGGACCCTCTGATTAACAGTCAGATGCTCTAACCAGCTGAGCTAAGGAGGAATCTTTTTTTATTTTTTTCATCCTTGTTCTCTGATTAATTCCGCAAGTGCGGAACTCTAACCAGCTGAGCTAAGGAGGAATCTTTTTTTATTTTTTTCATCCTTGTTCTCTGATTAATTCCGCAAGTGCGGAACTCTAACCAGCTGAGCTAAGGAGGAATCCTTTTTTTATTTTTTTCCATCCTTGCTCTCTGATTAATTCCGCAAGTGCGGAACTCTAACCAGCTGAGCTAAGGAGGATTTTAAAAAAGTGGTGCAAATATACTTAATCATTTATAATAAACCAACAGATTAAATAAAAAATGTCAACTGACATCAGATTTATTGGCAAGCTGTCCGCACGCCGCATTGATATCGCCACCTCTGTTTTTTCTTATATTCACTATCAAATTCCTGTTTTCCAGAAATGAGGCAAATGCTTTTTGTTTGTCCTCATCTGCTTTATGAAAATCCATGCCGGCAATATTATTATATTCAATAATATTTATTTTACACGGACTTATCTTGCAGAATTCAGCCAGTTCCTTTGCATCTGAAATGGAATCATTGAAATCCCTGAACAAGATATATTCGTATGTTATCCTGTTATTTGTTTTGCTGTAGTAATATTCTAATGATCCGGCTATATCCCTCAGGGAATATTTCTTATTTGCAGGAACTATCAGATCCCGTTTATCTTTATTGGCTGTATGTAAAGAAACAGCAAGGTTGAATTTCACATTATCATCGGCAAGCTGTTTTATCTTATCGGGAATCCCTACGGTAGAAAGGGTTATCCTGTGAGGCGACATTGCCATGCCATCCTGTGATATTATCATATTGACAGCATGTATAACATTATCATAATTCAGCAACGGCTCTCCCATGCCCATGATTACAATATTAGACAAGTGTGAGCCGAACTTCTCTTTTGCCTGTTTATTAATGAATGCAGCCTGTCCGTATATCTCATCAAAAGCCAAATCCCTTTTAAACCCGTATTTTCCTGTTGCACAGAATCCGCAGTTCAGAGGGCATCCGGCCTGCGAAGAAATGCATACAGTCATCCTTTTCCCTGACGGGATAAGAACACTTTCTATGACATTGCCGTCATGCAGGCTGAAAGAATATTTTATTGTTTTGTCCCTGCTTTCCTGTGTTTCTTTAACTTCCGGTGAACTGACAAAAAAATACTGTTCCATCATTTGCCTTAAATCCCTGGGAATATTTACCATTTCATCAAAAGAGCCAATATTCTTTTTCCATAGCCATTCGTAAACCTGCTTTGCTCTAAAAGGTTTTTCATTTTTTTCAATAAAAAACTCCTTTAATTTCTCAATTGTCAGTTCTCTTATATTCTTTTTATCGTTTTCCATATTTAGTTATTTGCACAAGCCATAGTTACAATACTTATTTTTATATCAGGGATTTGTGATAAAATCTGGGCACAGGCTTCTATAGTTGCACCTGTTGTTATCACATCATCAACAAGTAAAACATGTTTTCCTCTGAGTAATTCCTGATTTTTCAATGCAAAAATTTCCTTTACATTTTCCCAGCGCCTGTAACGCGATTTTTTTGTCTGTGTTTCAGAGGCAGTGGTGCGGTACAGGACATCTGCATACAATACAGCATTCATAGATTCCGCAATTGCTTTCCCGAAAATTTCACTCTGGTTATATCCTCTTTTTTTCTCCTTCCTGGGATGGAGAGGGACAGGAACTACAATATCAACATTACTAAACAACGGCGATTTCTTCAATTCAATCCCATATATTTTACCAATAAAAGCCCCTATTTCTTTTTGCCTCTTATATTTGAACTTATGTATGAGGTGCTGCAGATTATCACCTTTATTAAAATAATAACATGCAGCAGCAGTTTCAATATTCACCCTTCCCCAGAAAAGCTTGCTTATAGGATTATCCTTTTCCAGATGAAAGTTTGTCTTGGGTAGATGATACAGGCATAAAGTGCAGATAACCTCCTCATGTTTATATAAATTATTTCCGCAAGCCATGCATACGCGCGGATAGACCAGGGAAATAAAATCATCAAATATTGACATTCCTGCTGTTTAATTATAAAATTACCGTAATTACTCAAATCCGATATCTTTTGCAAATTTAAAACTTTTATATAACAATGGTTCGGTAATTTTTTGAAACATGGGACTAAAGTCCCTAATATTAGTGGATTTTATCAATTACCCCGACCTTAAGGTCGGGGCTAATCAAAACCCACATCAACAAAGGGCTTTAGCCCAAACCAAATGAAAAAATTACCGAACTATTAATATAAGAGAAAATAACTTTTTGGCTGTTTATGCTGATGAAATCATAAAGAAAATATTTACAAGCCTGATTTCCGTCAGTATAAAAAAAATAATAAATTTGCAAAAACAAAATAAAAGAAGAAATGAACGAGCACGATAAATTATTTCTGCAGCTGCTGTACATTTTTCATACTTCTGCGATGCAGGCATTAGGGAAAATCAAAAATCCGATAACAGGAAATTTTGAAAAAAACATCGAACAGGCAAAGCAATCCATAGATATGATTGAAATGCTGAAGGATAAAACGAAAAATAATCTGTCGGAACAGTTATCCAAAACTACAGATTCATTTTTAGCAGAGATGAGGATGAATTATGTTCAGGAGTCAAGTACAAACTAAAATTTATTTATCATGACTGAAAACAAGACAGGGAATAAATCGGGCAACAGGTTATTATTATTCATAATTCTGATTCTTTGCCTGATAATTGCCTTTTTATCATGGCAGTTGGTGGAAATAAGAAAAACCATAAGTGAAATAAGAATTGTAAAGGAAGAGGCTGTAAATAAAAATCAGGATTTGCAGAAGGAGCTGGATGTAATGCTGTTGCAGCATGACAGTATAAAGACCGCTAACGCCAAATTATCTGTAAAATTATCCGCGAAAGACAGCATCATCATGAAGAATGCCGAAGAGATTCAGAAATTAATAGCTGTCAATGCAGATTACAGGCGTATAAAAAGAAAACTCGATTATCTGAGAGGCATCACACAGAGCTATGTTGATCAGATTGACTCCCTGTTCACCGAAAATAAAAAACTTCAAACAGAGAATATAAAGATAAAAAATGATTATCATAAAGAAAAAGAACGCAATACGGAACTGACAACTGTAAAAGACCAGCTTACGGAAAAAGTTAATGTGGGTTCTATGCTGAAGGCATATGCAACAAGCGCAGTAGGTCTCAGGACAAAAGGCGGCGGGAAGGAAGTGATCAGCGATAAAGCCAAAAGCACTGACAAGATAAAAATCTGTTTTACCCTGAGCGAAAATCTGATAGCAACAAGCGGCTCAAAAGACATATATATCAGGATAGCAGGCCCTGACACTTATATATTGACCAGAGGAGAAGGTGATGAATACTCTTTCACAGGTAATGGCGAAAAACTGCAGTACTCCATAAAGAAACCCATCACTTACGAAAATAAAGCTATGAATCTGTGTCTGTACTGGGATAAAACAAAAGATTTTGAACCGGGCAAATACAGTATTTCCATTTTTGCAGACGGAATAGAAATAGGACAGGCTTTTCTTGAATTGAAATAAATTACTCAATTATCATCATTTCATCAACAATATTTCTGGCACCTGCAAATTTGTCGATGATAAAAAGCACATATCTTATATCAACACATATTGACCTTTGAATTTCAGGTTGATAATTTATACTAGAGCTCAGGGATTCCCAGTTGCCGTCAAATGCCAGGCCGATAAGATGTCCGTCACCGTTTAATACCGGACTCCCGGAATTTCCGCCTGTAATATCATTATCTGAAATAAAACACACATTCATCTTATCACCGGTTCCATATCTGCCATAGTCCTTGTTTTTGTATAAGTCTTTCAATTTCTGCGGAACGATAAACTCTTTATTACCCTGATTTTCTTTTTCCATTATACCATCAAGCGTGGTATAATAATCATAATGTACCGCATCTGAAGGAAAGTAATCAGATACCTTACCGTATGTCATACGCATTGTTGAGTTTGCATCAGGATAATATATTTTGTTCTGGTTCATCTCTATTGAACCCGCCACAAATAGACGTGACAAAGAGTCTATCTTACCTTTATAAAAGTTTCTGTCTATAGTCAAACCCTTGCTGATTTGCAGAAATGAAGACATTAACTGATAGCCTATATCCTTCTTCATTTTTTCCAGTTTGGGGTTCTGCAGGAATGCATAGAAACTGGATTTATTGGTAAAAATGGATTTGCGAAAAAAAGCATCAGTAAAGCTTTTAAAACTGCCTTCACACTTCTTATTAATATTATTAAACATCGGGGGCTGGTATTTGGCTTCAACATCCTGATAATATATGCTGCAAAGAGAATAAAACAAATCCTTGTTTACCTGGAAATTCTTGCTGTCAAAATATTCATCCGCATACTGTTTTATTTTACTGATTATCTCCGCTTTCTCCTTTTCATCTTTATTTTCAGCTTCAGACAGATCTGTATAAACATCCTTAATAAAGGATATCACCTGGGGGCCTCCCCATACTGCCTCATTAACATAAACACTGGGAAGTACAACTTTTTTAAATTGATCATAGTTCAATTCAAGCCCGTTTAAAACATTTCCGTATTTTGACTTTCTGGCAGGGTCAGCATCTGCCCATTTCTGAAAGTCTTCTTCAAGAGTCTTTCTTTCATTATATATATTCAGCTTATTAAGGCTTTCTATTTCTCCCATGTAGTATTTCCAGTAATTGGATATCTGATTATATGTCGAAACAAGTTTTATTTCAAGATCAGGATCCTCATTCATATATACTTTCATAATAGCAAGTTTATTATTCCTTATCTTTACTATTGCAGGGTCTCTTACTTCAGTTATGAACTTTATGGCATAAGAAGTAGTATATCTGGTGGTTGATCCGGGATAACCCCATACCATAGAGAAATCGCCTCTTTTAACACCTTTGAGTGATACAGGAAAAAAATACTTGGGCTTTAAAGGTATGTTTTTCTCCGAATATTCGGCAGGGGAACCGTCAGGCGCAGTATAAATCCTGAAAATGGAAAAATCGCCAGTATGGCGCGGCCACATCCAGTTGTCAGTATCACCACCAAACTGGCCTATTGAAGACGGAGGCGTTCCTACCAGCCTTACATCTTTATATGTCTGATAAACAAAAAGATAATATTCATTACCTGCATAAAAATCTTTTACTACAGAATTGTATTTTCCTCCTTCTGATGATTCTTTCTCCAGGTTTTTTATAATACTGCCAATAATTTCTTTTCTTTTCTTGTCTGACATAGAATCATTAAGCTGGGGAATTATTTTAGAGGTTACATTTTCCATCCGGATAAGGAAAGAAGCCGTAAGTCCTTTATTTGCAAGTTCTTCCTGCTTATTCATAGCCCAGAATCCGTCATTAATATAATTATGTTCCACAGTGCTGTGTGATTGAATGGACGGAAACCCGCAGTGATGGTTTGTAAGAATCAACCCTTCATCAGAAACAACTTCTCCTGTGCAGAAAAAACCGGTTGGCTGGTCTGAATGTGATAACCCCACAACTGCATCTTTAACAGAAGAATTATTTATACTGTATAATTCTTCGGATGTTAAATGCAATCCCATTTTTTGCATATCAACATGATTAAGGCGCTCTATAAAAATAGGCAGCCACATCCCCTCATCAGGATTTTCAGAATATGATACCATCACTCCTGAAAATAAAAACAGGCTCAACAATATTTTTCTCATCAATACAATATTAAATTTTTATGAACTGATAAATATACAACATAAATTATGCAAAGTCAAATGAAAATATACATAATTGGCATAAAACTCTGCGAAATGTTAAAAATAGCATATAAAAAATGTATACAAGACCTCCCTTTTTTGAAAAATTCATGGTATACACTAAAATAAGAAAGTAAAAATATTCCAAAGTTTTATTAAATTTGCTTTTTATACTTCGACAAAATGAATTAACATATTTTGCAGAAATAACTCTTGCCCTTGCTCACACCCCACAATCACACTCACACCCACACTCACACTTAAATCGGGATGTAGCGCAGTTGGTAGCGTACTACGTTCGGGACGTAGTGGTCGCGAGTTCGAGTCTCGCCATCCCGACTGATTTTACACATAAGCCTCTGATATTCAGAGGTTTTTTATTTTTATGTACGCTTTTTGTACAACATTAATAAATTAATATTCTTCCATAAGCAAGAGTGATACAAACAAAAAACCCCAGCATTAAAAATGCCAGGGCTTTTCTGAACTATGAAAAAATTAACTTACTTAACGCTCTTTTTTAATTCAGCGCCAGCTTTAAATTTTGCAACTTTTTTAGCAGCGATTTTTATTGCTTTTCCAGTCTGTGGGTTACGTCCAGTTCTTGCAGCTCTTTTAGCTACTGAGAAAGAACCAAAACCTACTAATGCAACTCTTTCACCTTTTTTTAATGATTTGCTTGTTGCATTTACAAAAGCTTCTAATGCTCTTTTTGCTTCAACTTGTGTTAATTTGGCTTCTTTTGCCATTGCTTCTACTAATTGTGCTTTGTTCATGTTTTTTATTTTTTAAGGTTAATAAATTCGTTATTTTGATAACGCTTTCCAAACGGAAAGTTTTACAAAGATACGCTATTCCTTATAAATAGCAAGTTTATTTGCAATTATTTTCGTGGAAACTGCAAAATATTAAGGGTTTTGAGTGTATTTTTCCAGAAATACCCTTTAAATAGGCGCTTAGGTCGCACAAAGCAGATTCCTCACTTCGATTGCCTTCACTAAAGTTTCGGCAGTCTCGTTCGAAATGAGGAATCTCATCAATAGCATTGTGAGGTAATATTCGATAGCCTCATAAAAAGAATGGTTGAAAACAATACAATCCTTATGAAATCTACAAAGCAAAGGAGTACCTAAGTGCCTATACCTATAAACCTTAAACTGAAATTTACAATAAATATTCTTTAGAACTCCTGCCCTTTTTACAGACTTACTTTTTGAATCTTCACTTTTCCCTTGTAGGACATAGGGGTAAATGTATTGTAACCATATCTGAAAAACATATTTAAGACACAATTACTTTGAAATCTGTTTATTTTTTCTAATTTTAAAGGCAATTATTGGTTTATATTTTTTTACTATGTCATTATTTCAACATTCCGTATTAAACAAATATTTTCAGGAACTCGACAAACTACAAGTTGAAACAGCATATAATAAGTTTATTGCTAATTTCGGAAACCCTGAAAAAC
>CAZSJF010000063.1:0-10823 GCA_964606705.1 uncultured Bacteroidales bacterium | reverse complement strand
TTTTATTAATGTTTCTGTGTACAACATCGTGTTAAATACACACTAAATATGGCATTAAAACAAACTTCCTGTCAGTATGCGATTATAATTTTATTCTATTCTTATCTGTGAGAATAATATGCTTTGTCTTACCTATAACAAAGTCTACAGGCAATGACCATATATATATTACCTTATCCTTAATAATTGCAGTTGTCGCAATCCAACGTTGTCCAACTTCTTCACCGCACAAAACTGCTCCTTGAGAAAACATATCATTTACTCTATCTGAATTTTTATTATAAATTATCTCATCCCAGCATTTAGCTACACTATCAAGAGTCATAGTTGATGTTATAAATCCTGTTTTATTAAATAGGTCAACAGGGTCGACAGAGAATAGTGTAATCTTTGGCAGTTGTCCGTTTAATTGCGAACATTTTAACTTAATGTCTACCATAGATAATACTTTCTTTAATGAATCTGTGTTGAGTTGAGCTTTAGTCCCAACACTCGAGATTAGGATTAGTAATAAAGCGACGAAGACAATTCTTTTCATAATGTTTTTACATAGCAAAATGATAAAATACAGTAAATAATTTTTCAAATATCTGGTAATATTCATTTTTTAGTTTTTATTTTTATAAATATTAAAAATCCAATTAATGCCAAATTTATGCAATAAACAGAAAAATATCCCGTTTAAAAAACAAAACAATGAAAAATAAAATCATAAAAACAATTTTGCCTTCAATTACAGGGGTATTGATAGTGCTTGTATTTTTAATACTTTATACTATAATTTTCCACAAAGAAGGAATCTCACATTACAACGACAATGGATTCTTCAAATACTTTGTCCCTGCCGCAACAATTATTGCAATACTGATCCAATTTATTTTAGTCCTTCCATTTTGGAAGAGATTTAAAATTCAAAAAAAAATATGGGGACTGACGCTCTTTAGATTTACAGGGATTCTTTGCATTATTTCCGGACCGGCTTTTGGTTTGGTATTTTGGGAAACAAACTTAGGAATTAATGAATTGATTAAAGTTTCTCTGACAGGAATAATTGCATTTACAGTTTACTGGGCAAGCAATTTATTAACTTTAAGGTGGTTAGACAGAAATAATGTAAAGTAGGAACATTTGCTTTTATCTTTAATCTTTTTTATTTTTGTTTTTATAAGCTACATTTATTTTTACAGGTTAATGGAATTAAAATTTAGATCAGGAATTAGCGTTATACTAATTCTCATTGTTTTAGGAATATTATTATTAACTTCTTATGATAGGCTGATTTTGCTTATTGACAAACCAAATTCAGAAAATATAGTTCATTTTATTATTTTTTCATTGATAATTACTCCGGTTTTCTTTATTTGTTTTGGCATAAGATATATAGTTACTGACGATAAAATTATTTTCAAAATAGGATTTATTGAAAGCGGAAGTGTTAAAATTTCAGATATTGTTTTGATTAAAAGAACTTACAACCCATTATCTTCCAATGCCGCTTCATTAAAAAGATTATATTGTAAACTAAAAAAAGGAAGTTATTTCTCTTTTTTATTGATTTCTCCTAAAAATGAAGACTTGTTTTTAAAATTAATAAAAGAAAAAAATCCAAATGTTGAAATAAATGTGAAAAATAAAAAAGGATTCTTTCGAATTTTGAACTGGGATATTTAAATAGATCTCATGAAAAATTGTATCTTTATTGAGAAATTCAGTTATATAGATAAGTATATAAAACCAACAACATTACTATTAGGAGTCCTCATTACATTTCAGTATATATCTGCACAAAACATCTATCAAAAAAACTTATTTCTCCTTGTATAACTCCACACTTTTTAATTATCTTTGCAGTCCATTTAATACAATTATAACTTAATGATCAACATTACTCTTCCGGACAATTCGGTAAAACAGTACCCTGAAGGTACAACCGCTTTGGATATTGCAAAAAGCATAAGTGAAGGCCTTGCAAGGAACGTACTGGCAGCAAAAGTAAACGGAAAGGTTCAGGATGCAACACTCCCTATCAATAATGATGCGACATTAAAACTGCTCACATGGGACGATGATGAAGGGAAATCTGTTATGTGGCACTCCTCAGCTCATATGATGGCTGAAGCTGTTGAATTTTTCTATCCGGGAGTTAAATTCGGCATAGGGCCAAGCATTGAAAGCGGTTTTTACTATGATGTTGACCTCGGTGATAACACTATTTCAGAAAATGACTTTAAAAAAATAGAAGATAAAATCATAGAAACAGCAAGGCTGAAAAATCCTTTTATAAGAGAGCAAGTATCAAAATCTGACGCATTAAGTTACTTCCAAAAGAAAGATGACCAGTATAAAATTGAACTTATCAACGAACTTCCGGATGGTGAGATAACTTTATACAAATCTGGCAATTTCACCGACCTCTGCAAAGGACCCCATATACCCGATACCGGTTTCATCAAAGCTGTCAAGCTGTTAAATGTAGCAGGCGCATACTGGAGAGGCAATGAAAAAAACAAACAGCTGACACGTATTTACGGAATATCTTTCCCAAAGGATAAAGATCTGAAGAATTACCTCGTCCTGCTTGAAGAAGCAAAAAAACGTGACCACAGAAAACTTGGCAAAGAGCTGGAATTATTCACATTCTCACAGGATGTGGGACTGGGGCTGCCCTTATGGCTCCCCAAAGGAACGGAACTGAGAATACGGCTGGAAAACTTTTTAAAAAAAGTGCAGAAACAGGCCGGTTACGGACAGGTAATAACTCCGCATATTGCAAATGTAAACCTGTATAAGACATCCGGGCATTTCCAGAAATACGGAGAAACTTCATTCAGACCTATTTCAACCCCTACAGAAGGCGAAGAGTTCATGCTTAAACCCATGAACTGCCCTCACCACTGTGAGATATATAAAAGCAGCCCGCATTCATATAAAGACCTGCCATTACGCTATGCAGAATTCGGCACAGTATACAGGTATGAGCAAAGCGGTGAACTGCACGGGTTAACAAGAGTAAGGGGATTTACACAGGATGACGCCCATATTTTCTGCACACCCGACCAGCTGAAAAAAGAATTCGAAGGAGTGATAGATATAGTGCTATATATATTTAAAACACTTGATTTTAAAGAATTCATAACACAAATCTCATTAAGAGACCCTGCTGACAAGGAAAAATACATAGGCAGTGATGAAAACTGGGAAAAATCAGAAAAAGCAATTCTTGAAGTGGCAAAGGAAAAAGGGCTGAAAACCACAATTGAGATAGGCGAAGCAGCTTTCTACGGGCCAAAGATGGACTTCATGGTAAAAGATGCCATAGGAAGAAAATGGCAGTTAGGCACAATACAGGTTGACTACAACCTTCCTGAAAGGTTTGATCTTGAATATACAGGCAGCGACAATCAGAAACACCGCCCTGTGATGATACACAGAGCCCCTTTCGGCTCTATGGAAAGATTTGTTGCTGTCCTGCTGGAACATTGCGCAGGGAAATTCCCTTTATGGCTGACACCCGAACAGGCCGTTATCCTGCCAATAAGTGAAAAATATAACAATTATTCGGAAAAAGTTTTAAATTTGCTGAATAATTCCGATATTCGCGTGGCAATTGATGACAGGAACGAAAAAATAGGAAAAAAAATACGCGATGCGGAACTGAGAAAAGTTCCTTACATGCTGATAACAGGCGAAAAAGAAGAAAACGAAAACAACCTGTCAGTAAGAAAGCAAAGTGAAGGAGATATAGGGACATTCACAACTGAGAAATTTATTGAATTAATAAATACAGAAATAAATAAATCATTAATTAACTAAAAAATAAGGAGGATTGAGCTATAGCTATATATAACAGACCGCATTTCAGACCACGTAAAGAAGCTTTACACAAAATAAATGAATGGATAAAAACTCCAATCGTAAGAGTGGTCGGGGAAACCGTAGAACAAAAAATAATTCCAATCAAAGAAGCTTTGGAATTAGCAAATGAGTTGGGATTGGATTTAGTGGAAATATCACCAAGTGCTAATCCGCCTGTCTGCAAAATAATCGACTACAAAAAGTTCCTTTACGAACAGAAGAAAAAACAAAAGGAACTGAAGTCTAAAACAGCCAAAGTGGTTGTAAAAGAAATAAGATTAACCCCGAATATAGATGATCATGATTTTAATTTTAAATTAAACCATGCAAAAAAATTCCTTACCGACGGGGCAAAAGTGAAAGTCGATCTTATTTTTAAAGGAAGGACAATACTTTATAAGGAACAGGGGGAATTAATCTTATTAAAATTCACACAGCATTTGGAGGAATACGGAAAAGCTGATACCATGCCCAAGCTGGAAGGAAAAAGGATGACAGTAATACTAAATCCCGTTAAAAAAAATAAATAATAATATTAAATAACATATATAATGCCAAAGACTAAGGTAAAATCCAGTGCAAAGAAAAGATTTTCATTCACAGGAACAGGAAAAATAAAAAGAAAACATGCTTATAAAAGCCATATCCTGACTAAAAAATCAACTAAAAGAAAACGGAATCTTACACATTCTGCATTAGTTGAAAAAACAGATGTCAATAATGTCAAGAAATTGCTTAAAGTTTAATTAAATCATTTATTAACCTTGTTATTAGCCGGATAAGTTTCCGCAAAACGACGGAACGCTAATACAAAAAAAATTAAAACTATGCCAAGATCAGTTAATGCGGTAGCATCGCGAGCAAAGAGAAAAAAAGTCCTGAAACAAACAAAAGGCAGGTTTGGCGAACAGAAAAATGTCTGGACCGTAGCGAAAAATTTCTATGA
Source organism: uncultured Bacteroidales bacterium (assembly GCA_964606705.1). Taxonomy (GTDB): domain Bacteria; phylum Bacteroidota; class Bacteroidia; order Bacteroidales; family CAZSJF01; genus CAZSJF01. The sequence goes on along the minus strand of CAZSJF010000063.1, from coordinate 6,022 downwards.
AAAAGGCCTCGGTTATGCTTTCAGGGACAGAAGAAACAAGAAAAGAAATTTCAGGAGCCTGTGGATTATCCGTATAAATGCCGGCATACGCCAGTATGATATGTCCTACTCCGAATTCATCGGGAAACTCCATAAACACAATATTAAAATAAACAGGAAGGTACTTGCTGATTTAGCTGTAAATAATCCTGAAGCATTTAAAGCTATTGTGGAATCTGTAAAGTAATAATATACTAATGAACTGCCTACTACAGGCAAATAGTCCATGCCTTTTGAACCATTTTCATTCTTTGGTGACTCAGGCACCGGATGGCATGATCGTTTATCCAAGACAGTTGTTGTAAAAAAATAAACTGCCAAATCATAATATTTACGAATCCAAACAAAAATCCACAGATATGGAAATACATCACCCCCATAAAATTCATACAGGTAAAAGATATAAAGATTTTATTTTTGAATTTATTATGATATTCATAGCTATAACAGGCGGGTTTTTTATGGAAAACGTACGGGAATCCATTGTTGAACACCATAAAGAAAAGGAATATATTATAAGCATGGTAAGAGATATTGAAGATGATACCGCTGCAATCCAAAGAATTATAAAAAATAATCAAAACCAGATGAAAGGCATTGACAGCTTACTATGCCTGCTTGAAGATTCAACTTCAAAATTCGACTTAAATAAATTTTATAATTTCACCTTTGAATATTTAAATCATTATACAGGAATGTCACCAAGGGATATAACCATTTCTCAACTTAAAAATTCAGGAGGTTTAAGGCTTATCAAGAACAAATCTGTTGCTGACAGCATAGTTATTTATTACTCAGCATTTGAATCTAATCGCGAACAGGAGAATTATAACACTAAATTTCTTGAGGATATATTGATGCTGGAGATGGAGTTTATGGATTTCAGCCCATACAGAGTTGGAAACAGGGAGTTAAAATTAAATGACAAAACCAAATTAAAAGTCTTTTATAACCGCGCATTGATGTTTAATAATGTTCTTTTAGTTGATGAAAATATCCGGTTAAAAACTTTTTACCAGCAAGGATCTTCATTATTAAAATATTTAAGGGAAGAATACAAAATAACCCATTAGGCAAATAAAAACTATCGTATATCTGAATTTTATTATTTTTGTTAAAACAAAATAACATATATATGAATAAAACACTGAATATAGTTCTATGCATAATGCTTGGAACTTTAATGCTGAATGCACAGACAACAGACCAGGGTTCTCTCAAAAGAGAGAAGGGGAAACGCTCCAGCAGCAATAGTGTATATGTCGGGATTTTAGGCCCCACAATACCATTTTCATTAAACTATGAGCACATCTGGACCAAGAACGGGGTGATAAACATTGGCACAAAATTAGGCGGTTTTTATTCCAAATTCCCAAAGTATGATGACCTGACCATTGCCAACTGCAGTTTTGAATGCAACTTTATCTTTGGCCGCTCGAAGCACTTATTCGACATGGGAATAGGCTGGGCAGGACATTACGGAAGCTTTTATTCAGAGAAAGAAGCAAAAACAAAATTCTACGGAGTACCGACAAGCACTTTCAGCATGCATTACCGCTTCCAGAAACCAACCGGGGGCGTATTCTTCAATGTAGGTTTTACAGGTTCTACCTTACTGGTATTTGTCACCAACGACTTAACCGAATTAGCCATAGGAAACGGCATCATCTACGGATATAAATTCCTGACAGGGGAAAAACCTTCTTTCAGTCTATTTTCTGCCGGGATAGGTTATTCTTTCGGGAAATAGTTCAATTCCTTATCAGCCTTTTAAACTCTGCCCCTCTTTCCTCAAAATTCTTAAACATACCATAGCTGGCTGCTGCTGGCGATAACAGACAAATGTATTCTTTTCTTGTCCTTTCTTTTGATATTTTCACTGCTTCCTGCAAATCATTAGCATAATAGCAGTGCTGAAAATCTTTCTTTACTTTTTCAAATTTTTCGGAAATGGACTTTCCTGCCTTGTCAATAAAGATAAAATTCCTGATATCTGTATGGCTTAAGAATTCTGCAAATCGTAAATAATCCACTCCCCTGTCATGCCCGCCCAATATTATGGTATCAACCTTTTCGAGTGCTTTTACAGCTTCCATGGCAGCTTCAGGTATAGTGGCAATGGAATCATTGTAAAAATATATGCCATCATACTTTCCTGCATACTCAATGCGGTGCTCCAGCCCCCTGAATTCTGAAATGCCTTTTGCGATCAAATCATCAGGAATATTCAATATTTTACATGCATTTATAACCGCCAGTATGTTCATCACATTATGGGAACCTTTAAGATGCCTGTCCTTGCTGATAAGATGTTCATTTTTCAATCCGTCTTCAAATGAGTACCCGCAGTGATTGCCCTGAAATTTCAATGAATCTACATGTTTTCTTACGAGTTCGTCATCATTATTATAAATAAAATAATCTTCCTTATGCTGGTATTTCGCAATGTTAAGTTTGGCAAACTGATAATCTTCAAACGAATTATAATGGTCAAGGTGTTCCTGATATAAATTCAGCAAAACAGCTATATGAGGCGAAGCTGTTATATATTCCAGCTGGTGTGAAGACATTTCAAAAACCACAATCGTATCTTTATCAATACTGTCAATAATGTCAAAAGGCGGTATTCCTATGTTTCCTGTTAATAAAGTATTTTTATTATACGATTTGACTATATGATAAAGCAGTGAAGAAGTGGTGCTTTTGCCTTTGGTACCTGTAATGCCTATTGTCTGCCCGCCATACAACCTCAGAAAAATATCAGTCTGGGATGTGATGGTTTCCCTTTTTATTTTTCCTGTAAAATCTTTCAGAGAAATTCCGGGAGACTTTATTACCAGGTCAAAATCAACAAGTTTTTCAAGATAATTTTTCCCGAGTATAAACTTAAGGTTTTTATATTCTGTAACAGATTCAGCAGCATTTTCATTAATATCCGCAACAGTAAACACCTGATTTTTAAAATGCTTCCGCAATAAATTATAAGTGGATTGCCCTTCCTTTCCGAATCCAAGGATCAAGACTTTCTTATCTCCTACAATATGCTTCAGAGCATTAATCATCTATCTTTGATTTAAGAAAATAAACCAGTTCTTTAGACAGGAAATTATCATCATTAAAATTCTTCAGCAATTCTTCAGGGTCTTTATCTTTCCTGTATGATGAGTAATTATGCGTCTGCACATAATATTTTAAAAGATAAGGCAGATTTTCCTGTTCCATCATTTTGACAGCCATGCATAAAGCCACATTGACCTCTTCTATTGTCCCTACACATTCAAAAGGCTTCACCTCACTTACACCGGTAAGCCGGTTGAAATAATCCAGCAGTTCTTTGTTTTCAAACAGATTATTTCCGAATATCTTTTCCAGTTCCTGCTGTCTCACAAATGCAGAAAGCATTATGTATGCAAAAAGGCATTTAGAGCATTTGCCGCACCATATATCCTGCTTGCTGCCTGCATTACAACTTTTAAACACAGAAAAATATCTGGGATATCCTGAAAACAGCCTGACAATCTGCAGTTCATTCAATGGCCGCAGGAAGCTGTAATAATTAAAATCCTCAGAAATATACCCACTCACATAATCCCTGAAATTCCTTTCAAACTCAAAAGATTTTGAATACTGGTGGTTGATGTTGGTTCCTTCAACTGTTGCTTCATTAGCACTGTATTCATTTGATAAAGCAATATTCCGTTTTCCCGTGACGGCAGCAGCCAGCAGGCTTACAAATGCCAGCAAAGCGGAAAAAGGCGTATGCCCGTTCAGAAATCCCTTTTCATTCAGTTCCAGCAACTGCGGATGTATGGTGCGGTGGATTTCCAAATAATCTTCATACTTATAGCCGGCTGTTTTTAAGGTATCAATAGTAGCCCTGCGGGGATTAACAATCATAAATATATTGTCATTATATATCTCTGACAAAAGTTCAAGTGTAACAACAGAATCTTTCCCGCCCCCGACAGGTATTATCGTTGAATCAGCAGCATCAAATGTATCAACACTCAGCTCATTATCAGAATCTGCAATTATTTCGACAAAACTATCTATATCCGTATTTATGGAATTCAGGTAGAAAAACTCGGCCAAACCGTTAAAATAAAGATTTTTCCACCAGTTAATCTGCTTTTTGTCAAGAAAGTAAGGTTTAATAATTATTTTAGGAGGGCATGCCGCTTTCCAGTAACTTATAAGTTCAATCATACCAATATGAAAAGCGATGTTATACAACTTTGATTCATTTATAGAATCCGGTATACAAAAATTCTTTTTAGGGATCTTTATTGCGGGGGAAAAAAAGTATTTATCCGATAAATTAAATTTAAATTCTATGTTTACAGAAACCTCATTTATTAAAATATCAAAACCTTCGTATATAAAACATCCATACTCCTTACGCAATATGGAAAATTTATCAGAATTATCAGTTTTAATCATAATATTTCCACAATGGCTGCTTTTAAATTTACACAAAGATAATTAATTCATCCTGAATTGGTATTTATATATTATTATATATTACTATAACCATAACATCATATTACACATTCATTTCACTGTAAAAAATTTACACTTCACCGGCCGATACTTTCATTTGGGGTATAAATCCCTTTCGCAGCGGCATTTTCTGTATTATCTTTAAATCAGAAATTAATTCAACCGACAAAAAAGATGAAAGCAAAAGCAAAAATATGGAAGATGAACGAAAAGATCCTAACGGGTGTTTTTGTTTTTGCTTTTGCAGTACATATATACCCTCAGTCTTATCAGTTGGATTTATCAAATTCTGCAACTTACAGCACCACCTGCGGCACGGTTAACAGTGCACAGTGGACAGTAAAAAATGATTCATGCATTTTATATACACCTGAGTTAATAGTTCATGGCACTTCATTACAGGTTTATGCCTCTTATTTAATCAAAATAAACCAGAGCGGCAACCTCTCAAGTTCAGAAAGAGCTTATGTACAGCATCAGATCAATGCCGGTACTTGGACTACTGATACTATAGTATACGGAGCAGGAGCTCCCGCAGTAGCTACATTAAATGACTCCATATTACTGGATACAGGTTCTGTATTAAGGTTCCGTGTTACATTAAGGTCAACTGCCAGCAATCACTTCTGGTCAATAAAGAACGGGGAAATATCCGTCAATAATGCTACTATAAAAGGCGAAGGCTCTTTACCAATAACACTTGTTGATTTTTACGGAAGACAACTGGGAAACAGTATAAAAATAAACTGGACAACAGCATCAGAAACCAACAATGAATATTTCGTAATTGAAAGAAGTTCTGACAATGTAAATTTTGAAAACATCAGCATAATTGACGGTGCAGGTAACAGCACTATACTTTTGGATTATTCATTCACTGACTCAGAACCTCTGAACGCCACAGGCTATTACAGAATAAAGCAGGTTGATTTCAACGGAGAATATACTTACAGCAATCCCATATCAGTATCTTTCAAAGCAGAAGAAAACGTAACATTCATAAATGACATCTACAACAACAACTGCGGAATACAGATAACTTCAAGCACCAGCCATAATGCAAACCTCTCAGTATTCTCAATTACAGGAGCAAAAGTTTACGGACAGACAATCAACATTACTGAAGGAACAAGCATGTTTAACATCAGCAACCAGGTCAGCAAGGGAACTTATATAATAATATTACAAACAGCAGATTCAAAATATTCTTTCAAGACCACCTTATAATACCCTCCCAAAGCTAAATTTATATTTCAACTGGACAAATCTGTAAAGATTCCTCACTTTGCTTGCCTGCACTACCGTTTCGGCAAGCTGCGCGCCAAGGATCACCTGGAGCTGTGGCTGAGGCACCTGGCCCTGTGCCTGGCCGCACCGGGGAAGGGCGCATGCGAAAGCACGCTCGTTTGCACCGATCGCACCCTGCGCCTGGAGCCCGTCGTGGAGAGCCGGGCCGTGCTCGAAGAGCTGCTGAGCGGGTATC
>CAZSJF010000062.1:0-10934 GCA_964606705.1 uncultured Bacteroidales bacterium | reverse complement strand
CTCTTTATTCAATCAGGGATTTAACACTACGGAATATATTGCTGCTTCACTGCTTGATATGGCTTATCATACAATTACCGGTAAGGAAAAAATAGATGTGACTGAATTTGAAAACGATTATTTCAAAAAAATCGGACTGATACCTGAAATTATTTCAAGGTACAGGGGAACATATTTTTCTCATATAGTCGGGGGTTATGATGCCGGATATTACGGTTATATATGGGCATCTGTCCTTGATAATGACGCCTTTGAATCATTTAAAGAAAATGGTATCTTTGATAAAAAAACTGCTGAATCATTCAGGAAAAATATTCTGGAAGAAGATGGTATGTCTGACCCTGAAAAAATGTATATTAATTTTAAAGGCAGAGAAGCCAGCATAGAACCTCTGCTTAAAATAAAGGCTTGATGTAATTATGCAATTTTAACATCTGTGAAATGAAAATCATAAAAAATATATTAATAGTATTGATTTACTTTACAACATTTAAAGGATTTACAGATGTGAATGACGAATGTAAATGCAGTGAGAGGTATTATAAATTTAAAAACCTTATGTCTGTTGTTCTTGAAAACAATAACAGGCTTATAATATGCGGAATTTCTGGCAGTGTCATTTCGGAAAACTGCGTTAAGGTGAAAGAATTTGTAATAACAAATTGTGCGGATAATAGTAATGTGGTAGAGAATTATGCAGGAGAGATATGCACAATCACCAAATCTCAGAATAAGATAGCAATTACGGAATTTATTAATCTTCCTGCAGGTGAAAACTGGAAATATCAGCTTGTGCCGTTTTCAACACAAATGATATATTCAAAAGGTGATTCTGTCATTGTTGAAGATAAAAAGTTAATTTTGACCCTTCCCGGTATTGATGATGCAAAAGCTCAGGAATTTATTTCAGGACTGGAAAAACAATCTCAAGATGTTCCTCTGGACTGGCAAAATACTCTTGACAGGTTGTTCTTACTTTCAATAGCAGGGGATAAAAAAGCAAGAGATATGTTTTACCATTTTAAAAGCACTTTTAATATCAACCTTACGGGAGATTCACTGGATACTTATTTCAACGTATCGAACAAATTGCTTTGGATAGAAGAGAACAGAAAGTAATACCGATAGTCTATTTAAAGTATAAATAAGTTAGAATTTCAGGATATTTTGTTATATTTGCAGCGGGTAAGTCTTATACGATCAGCTCCTGTTGAACTCCCCCAGGTTCGGAAGGAAGCAAGGGTAAAATGGTTGAGCGATGCGATGTAAGTAGCTTACCCTTTTTTATTTGTTAATTTTCTTTTCTCCAGGGCAATATCGATAACTTCTATCATTTCGGTTATATAGTGGAATTTAAGCCCTGATATGTATAAAGGTTTGATATCTTTAACGTCCTTGATATTTTCAGCAGAGAGGATGATCTCTTTTATATCTGCACGTTTGGCAGCCAGTATTTTTTCTTTTATTCCTCCTACAGGCAGGACTTTTCCTCTCAGTGTGATTTCACCTGTCATAGCAATGCCGGATTTGGCCTTTCGTTGTGTGAAAGCAGAGGCTAAAGCAGTAAACAGTGTTATTCCTGCCGAAGGGCCGTCTTTAGGCGTCGCTCCTTCAGGAACATGGATATGTACATTGTTTTTTGTAAAGATTTCTTCGTCTATATTCAGGGTTTTTGTATGGGATTTGAGGTATTCATAAGCAAGTGTTGCCGATTCTTTCATAACATCACCAAGGTTACCTGTCACAGACAGCCTTCCTTTTCCGGGGCTGAGGCTGGCTTCAACAAAAAGGATTTCGCCTCCTACAGCAGTCCAGGCCAGGCCTATTACAACACCAGGTACATTATTTGTCAGGAGTTTTTCCCTTTTGAAATGAGGAACACCCATGATTACTGAAATATCTTTTTCACTGATGTTTTTGTTGAATTTTTCTTCGTTTGCAATAAGCTTAGCCCTGTTCCTTATAACTTTTGCGATATTTTTTTCCAGCCTTCTTACACCTGATTCTCTTGTGTAATTCTCTATCAGGCTTTGTATAACCTTGTCACTGAAAACGAGTTGCCCTTTTTTTATACCGTGTTCGTTAATTTGTTTCGGGACAAGGTGCTTTTTTGCTATCTGGATTTTTTCTACAGTCAGATAGCCGCTGATGTCTATAACTTCCATCCTGTCAACGAGAGCAGGGTGGACGGTGTTAAGGGTGTTGGCAGTGGCAATGAACATCACTTTTGACAGGTCGTAATTCATTTCGATGAAGTTATCATAAAAAGCGACATTTTGTTCCGGGTCAAGCACTTCAAGCAATGCTGCTGACGGGTCCCCGTTGATGTTGTTTCCGCTGACCTTGTCTATTTCGTCAAGTACAAATACCGGATTTGAAGATTTTGCTTTTTTTATGCTCTGTATTATTCTGCCAGGCATTGCGCCTATATATGTTTTCCTGTGCCCTCTTATTTCAGCTTCATCCCTGAGTCCGCCAAGAGACATCCTTACATAATTTCTGTTGACTGCCTCTGCTATGGATTTTCCCAGTGAAGTTTTGCCGACACCCGGAGGGCCTATCAGGCATAAAATAGGGGATTTCATATTTTCTTTCAGCTTCAGTACGGCTAAGAATTCTATAATTCTTTCCTTGACTTTTTCCAATCCGTAATGGTCCCTGTCAAGAATTTTCTGAGCTCTTTTCAGGTCGAAGTTGTCTTTTGTATATTCATCCCATGGCAGTTCAACAAGGGTTTCGAGGTAATTCAGGTGAACGGAATATTCCATTGCAGCGGGGTTCATGCGCTGGAGTTTTTTTGCTTCTTTTTCGAAAGTTTCAGAAACCTCTGCAGACCATTTTTTTTGTCTGGCCCTTTCTTTCAGTTCTTTTATTTCCTGTTCATGTGGATTTTGTCCGAGTTCTTCCTGTATGGTCTTCAGCTGCTGCCCTAAAAGAAAATCCCTCTGCTGCTTGTCAATGTCAATCCTTACTTTTCTCTGTATCTGATTTTTAAGTTCGAGCATTTGCAGTTCCTTTGAGAGATGCTCCAACACCTGATTAGCACGCTCTTCCAGGTCGGATATTTCAAGCAATTTCTGTTTTTCCCTGACGTCAGTATTAAGATTTGAGGAAATGAAGTTAATAAGGAAAATAGGGCTTTCTATATTTCTTATGGCAAATCCTGCTTCAGAAGGTATACCCGGAGACTGCTTTAAAATATGCAGTGACAGGTCTTTGACGGAATCTATTAATGCAATGAATTTTTTGTCACTCGGTATTACATATGTTTTATCATATTTTTCAACCGAAGCTTTAAAATATGGTTCTGTTTCAATCAGTTCCTTCAGTTTAAAGCGTTTTCTCCCCTGGATGATAACGGTAGTGCTGCCATCCGGCATCTGGAATATTTTTATAATAAATGCGACTGTCCCGATTTTATTAAGATCGTCAAAAGAAGGTTCTTCAACCTCAACATCCTTCTGAGAAACAACGCCTATGACTTTTTTTCTTTGTAGGCTTCTTTAACTAATTTTATTGATTTATCCCTCCCGACAGTGATTGGAATTACAACTCCCGGAAATAAAACAGTATTTTTTAAAGGAAGTATAGGCAGAACCTCAGGGATATCCTCTTTGTTCATCTGTTCCTCATCTTCATTTGAAAGCAGGGGGATGAACTCGGTTTCATTATCTACTATATTTAACAACTCCTTATTATCAAACATACTGAATTATTTGCGGTTTTATTTTTTTATCCTGAAATATTTTGCAAAAAATAAAAGCTCTAAAAAACTAGAGCTTTCCGGTATCAATGTTAATACAGATATTACTTTACCTCTTCGGTCTTTTCGTTATCGGCTTCTTTTTCTGTTTCTTTTTCTTTTCCTGTTTCTTTGGTTTTGATATGGTTCTTGTATTTGCTCCTGAACTTATCAACCCTTCCGGCAGTGTCAACAAGCTTCATCTTGCCTGTATAAAAAGGGTGTGATGTGTTGGATATTTCCAGTTTTATAAGAGGGTATTCCTTTCCATCTTCCCATTTAATAGTTTCCTTGCTCTGAGCTGTAGATTTTGACAAAAAAGCATAGCCGTTTGACATATCTTTGAATACAACAAACTTGTAATCTTTCGGGTGAATTTCTTTTTTCATGTTTAGTTATCTTTTCTTTATATAAGTGCAAAATTAGTAAATTATTGACAAATACCAAAAGGAAAGTTATTTTTTATAATTATTAAATACAGGAGTTAGAGTTGGATCAGACTAGGAAATATCAGGTACTTTTATCTTATTTAGTTCCGGAAGCATTTTTTCTTTCAGCTTATTGTATTCATCTATATTTTCAGGATTAACGGGTTTGGCAGGGGGGGATATTATTTTCAGGGGGTCTACAGGCTTGCCGTTTTTATAAAAACGAAAATCAAGGTGCGGTCCTGTCGATAATCCTGTACTTCCCACATATCCGATAATATCGCCCTGCTTTACATGAACACCTTTCTTTATGCCTTTGCCGTAGCCGGACAGGTGCATGTAGGTGGTGGTATAAGTGCTGTTATGTTTCACTTTAATGAAGTTTCCTGCGCCTTTTTTCCAGCATGCTTCAACAATAATGCCATCGCCTATTGTGCTGACTGGTGTTCCTTTAGGTGCGGTATAGTCCACTCCATAATGCGGCCTCCTTATCCTGAGTATCGGATGTAATCTGCTTTTGGAAAATCTGGAGCTGATACGTGAAAATTTCAAAGGTGCTTTAAGAAAAGCCCTTTTCAGGCTGTTTGCGGTTTCATCGAAATAGTCGCCAACACTATCCTGAACGAAATAAAATGCATAAAATTCCTTATTGCTGTACCTGAACGACGAAGCAAATACTTTACCTATGCCCACAGATTTGCCGTCAACAAACAGCTCTTCGTATATGGCCTTATAGCTGTCTCCTTTCTGAACGGAATAGAAATCAATATTCCACTGATAAATGTCTTCCAGTGCCACGGCAAGGTTGATGTTCCCATCATTTTCCATTATGGTGTTCCACAAAGACGTTTTTATGATACCTGATGTTTTTTTAATTTCTTTTTTGACCTTTTTTTCACCTTTGTAAACATAAATTGAATCTTTCAGGGCAAATACTGTGTATGATGTGATGTTTTCTTCGTAAATAAAATAAAGGAGATTTTTAGCCGCGCCTTTGGATAATAATACCGTGTATTTGTTGCCAGACCTTATCTTCCTTATATCAAATATGTCCTTTGATTTTTTTATGAGCGAATCAATTGTTTGAGGTGTGATGTTGTATCTGAACAACATTATTGAAAGATTCTCGTCAGGTTTTACGATACCTTTTATAACTTTCATTGAGTCAACGTTTATTCCGTATTCAAATACAGGGATATGCTGTATGGTGTCCTTTTTCTGTTCAGGGTGTGAGTATTTCAGGATATCTTCATATTTATTACGGAATATCAGCAGTAAGGCAGCTATCACTGCTAGTATGATTATGGAAGGCAGTATTTTATTTCTGTTAACAGACATTATTACGTATCAATTCAGCAAAAATAGGATTAATACGATTAAAGTCAACAAATTCTGATATTCTTTAATAAAAAAATCGAAATTATTTCAGATTTTTCAGGACAGATATTGTCTTTAAAGGGTCAGGAGAGGAAAAAATATAATTACCGGCAACCAGAATATCGGCACCGCTTTTAATTAGTGCAGAAGCATTTTTATCTGAAACACCTCCGTCAACCTCGATTAAAGCAGGGGAGTTATGTTTTATTATCATCTGCTTCAGGCTGCTGATTTTTGAATATGTGGTTTCTATAAATTTTTGTCCTCCGAAGCCGGGGTTGACAGACATTATAAGAATCATATCAGCATCTTTGATATTATCTTCTATTGATTCCACTTTTGAAAGAGGGTTTAGAACCACGCCTGCCTTGGCTCCGAGTGATTTGATGGTTTGTATTGACTTGCCGAGGTCCTTGCATGCTTCGTAATGTATGCTGATGATGTCGGCTCCTGCATCTCTGAATCTTTCAAGATACCTCTCCGGTTCAATGATCATAAGGTGTACATCCAGAGGTTTTTTTGCATGCTTTTTAATGTGTTTGATGACAGGGAAACCGATAGAAATATTCGGTACAAATACTCCGTCCATCACGTCAATATGAAACCAGTCTGCCTGACTTCTGTTGATCATGTCAATAGCATCTTTCAGGCATGAAAAGTCTGCAGTAAGTATTGACGGGGCTATTAAATGTGCCATGGGAAAGGTTGGTTATTACAACTGAGATCCTTATCCTAGATATGTTTTCAGAATTTTGCTTCTGTTGGTATGTTTGAGCCTTCTTATAGCTTTTTCCTTAATCTGTCGGACGCGTTCCCTTGTCAGGTCAAATTCTTCGCCTATCTCTTCAAGGGTTTTAGGGCTTTCCCCGTTTAACCCGAAGTATAATCTCAATACATCAGCTTCGCGCGGAGTGAGGGTGGAAATGGCCCTGTCAATCTCTTTCTTTAAAGACTCGTATATTAATCCTGATTCAGGTGTCCTGCTTTCAGGGCTCAGCATTATATCATACATTGTGTTTTCTTCGTTCTGCACCAGCGGGGCGTCCATTGATATATGCCTTCCCGAATTTTTCTGTGATTCTTTTACTTCGTGTTCGCTTATTTCCAGTTTGTTTGCTATTTCATCAGCATTGGGATTTCTTTCATATGTTTGTTCCAGTTCTGCCGCAGCTTTATTTATCTTGTTTATTGAACCTATTTTGTTTAAAGGCAGCCTTACTATCCTGGATTGTTCTGCCAGTGCCTGCAATATAGACTGTCTTATCCACCATACTGCATAAGAGATGAACTTAAACCCTCTTGTTTCATCAAACCTCTGTGCTGCTTTTATCAGTCCGAGGTTCCCTTCGTTAATCAGGTCAGGTAAAGTTAACCCCTGGTTCTGATACTGCTTGGATACTGAAACCACAAAACGCAAATTGGCTTTGGTAAGTTTTTCCAGTGCAACCATATCGCCCTGCCGTATTCTCTGTGCCAACTGTACTTCCTCTTCAGCAGTTATAAGTTCAACTTTCCCTATTTCCTGAAGATACTTGTCAAGAGATGCGGTTTCCCTGTTTGTAACCTGTTTTGTTATTTTTAACTGACGCATACTTTTATTTTACTTAACTCAAAAATTAATTGATTCCCACAATTGAAATATTGAAATATGGTAGTAATACGGATAATCTTAAAATAAGTTTCATATTTCGTATAAAGGTAGTAAAAATCCGGGAGAAATAAAAGAAATCCGGAAAAAATTACAGGATATACTTAAGATTTAGGTTCAGAGATTGTAAAATTCTATAAGATCATTTACTATCATATCAATGTTATACTGTTGTTCTATCAGTTTCCTTGCATTAATTCCAAGCCTGGTGCAGAAATTTCTATCCTGAATGCATTTTGCTACTGCTTCGCAGAAATCACTTGGAGTATCGGCAATAAGGATATTTTCGCTGTCTTTACAGTTTATTCCTTCTGCACCGATTGTTGTAGTGATAATTGCCTTTCCCAAAGCCATCCCTTCAATGATTTTTACTCTTATGCCGCTGCCTGAAAGAAGTGGCACTATCATTATTGAATGCGAATTCATGAAATCCATTGTATTTTTAACTTCTCCGTGCACTTCAACATTCGGGTAGCTGCTGCCAGTGAGCCACTGCGGCATTCCTATCCCTGCAAGATGCAGTTTTAATTCAGGGTGGCGTTTATGTATATCGTTCCATACGACATCAAGGAACCATCTTATTCCTTCCTCATTGGGCATCCAGTTCATAGAGCCGATATGAAACAGGGAAGGAGTTTGGTTTGTGTTAACGGCTATAGGATACTTGTTAATTTCTATCCCGAAAGTAATTGTTTTTAATGGTATATTACATCCAAGTTCTTTAAACGTTTTTATGTCAGTTTCCGATATGGATGCAATGCCGTCGTACCTGTTAAACATGGATATTTCATATTTTTTCAGTTTATATGCAAGATGTCTGAGGTACAGTCTTTTTAACGGATTCCGGCAGTTTGCCGCTATTCTGTTCCAGATAAGATGTTCGACATTATGGGAGCGAAGGATTATTTTTGCTTTGGAATGTTTTCTTATGGTGTCAATATATGGAGTTACATATAGCGATTCCAATTGTATTATATCATAGCTTGTTTTCTGAAGAATTTCAGCCAGCCTGTTATCAAAATCCTTTGAAATAAACCTGCTGATATTGTAAGAAGTTTTTGAGAACAAGTTGAAGAATGCATCCAGAAACCTGACAGATGTGTCAATAAAGACGCTTTCAAATTCTGTTTTGTCCTTGTATTCCTGAGGTATTTTGTTTGTGTCAATGGAGCATTTTGGTGTACTGACAGCGAAAATTTTCACAGAATGCCCTTTTTTTATCAACCCCTGAGTAATGCTGTTCATAGCAATAGAACCGCCTTCTTTAGGCGGGTAAGGAGATTTATTGCATATCTGTAGTATTTTCATTATTCCTGTTATTTTTTCCTTCCGAAAAGCTTCCTGAAAAATTTCCACCATCCTTCAGTGCTTAACATAGATGAATCTGTTGTTGCCTTTAGCATGAGAAAAATACCTACAGGAAACAGAATTGAAGAGGCAAGCCACATTCCCTGGTAAGGTATCAGAATGCCTTCTGTAGCGAATTTCTCTCCTGTTATTGATATAATATGGAACATAATGAACAATCCTATGGATACGACCAAAGGCAATCCCAGTCCTCCTTTTCTTATGATTGCTCCCAGCGGGGCGCCTATCAGGAATAACACAAGGCATGCAAAAGAAAGAGAAAATTTTCTGTTCCATTCAATTTCGTGGCGGTTTATCATCTCTTTTCTGTAGCTTATGTCGTCATCAGCAAATTCCACCTGCCGTTTTGTGTTTCTTGCTATATCAATGGCTGTCTGTATAATGCTGCCTCTTTCATTTTTTCCGAAGTTGTCTATATAATTTTTTTGCAGGAATTTATTTGTGTCCTGCGGAACAGTATCTTTTTTTATACTGTCATTGGCATATATATATGCAAAGTAATAATAGTTGTTGATTATATTTTTTGCGTCCTCTTCATTTTTTTTATTCAGGTCTTTCATCAGAGAGTCAACAGCCACATTGAGCTGCTTCAGATTTAGCATTTTGTAATTGTCCTTGAAGAAATCCTCATCTGTTCTGACCATGGCAAATGAAGACAGGTCAAAGCGTTGGTATTGCTCTTTGAAATATGTTCTTCTGAATGGCCTTGTTATCCTGTTTTTTCTGTCCTTCATGTCTTCATTATAGTTGTATCCGTCGTAGAGTGTGAATACAAGAAACCGCTTGTCCGGTGTTAATTCCATTCTGCCTGTTCTGGCGATTGTCAGGTCGGTATTGCCCTGTCTGTCTGAATTGTTGTAAACCATTATATCTCTTATGGTTCTACCGTCATTTTCTTTTTTTCCGACTTTTATCACATAGTTGTCAATGCCTTTATAATATATGCCTTCTTTTATGTTCAGTGCAGGCTTATGTTCCCTCACATCCCAAAGTAATGCACCCCATTTGAGATTAGCAACAGGCAGAATATTATTTGAGAAATAAAAGGCAGCAATACAGATGATGATGGAGGTGACAAAGAGTGGCTGAAGGACTTTACGCAGGGATATGCCTGCAGCTCTTGCAGCAACAAGTTCGTATCTCTCTCCCATGTTGCCGAAAGTCATCAGTGAGGAAAGAAGGACGGCAAGCGGTAAGGCAAGAGGGACAAAGGTGGCGGAAGCGTAGAACATGAGTTCGGCAATAATATACCATTGAAGCCCTTTGCCTACAAGGTCGTCAATATACTTCCACAGGAACTGCATCAGTATTACAAACAATGCAAGAAAGAATGTTATCACAAACGGACCCAGGTAGGATTTTATAACGAGTTTATGAAGTTTTTTCACAGCAATTGTTTTAGATAAGGCAAAATTAATAAACTTACTTGAATGGCGAATTTTCTTCTTTTGCCATGTGATTATAAACCAGTTTATCCACGAGTTTCGGGAAAAACTTGTTTAAAAGAATAGTCATTTTTCCTTGTATAGTGAGTATAAGCCTGTGTTTTCTTTTTTCAACGGCATTTGCTATATGTCTGGCAACCTGTTCTGCTGTCATCATTTTATCTTCGTCTCTCGGTGATTCACCCTGCATTGAGCCGTCTTTTGCAAGGGCTGTATTCCTTATGTTGGTTGCGGTAAATCCAGGGCATGCTATCAGTACATGCAATCCCTTTTTCATGTTCTCTATTCTTACAACTTCAAGAAATCCCTGTATTGCAAATTTTGATGCTGAATATCCTGTCCTTCCCGGTAATCCTTTATTTCCTGCTATTGACGACATCCCTACGACAGAGCCTTTGCTCTCAAGCAGGTAGGGAAGGGCGTATTTTGTGCAGAAGACAGTTCCCCAGAAATTTATATCCATCACTTTTTTGATAACCGATAGGTCCAGATCTTCAAATAAAGCACGCATGGATATTCCCGCATTGTTTATCATGACATCTATTTTTCCGTATTTTCGGATGGCTTCATTAATAAGGTTTTTACAGTCATTTTCATTACTTACATCTGTTCTGACAGGCAATACGTCAGCACCTTTATTTTTAAAAACCCCTGATAATTCCTGGAGTTTCTCATAATTGATGTCTGCCATAACAGCTTTATAGCCGCGTGAAACAAATTCTTCGGTCAGCGCTTTTCCTATGCCTGAAGAGGCTCCTGTTATTATTACAACTTTATCTTTCATCTTCCTGTTGGATTTAATTGCCTTAAAATTACAATAATAATTTCTATTAAATGTAATAACTGAAATTATATGAGTTTATTTTTTGCATATTAAAATAATGACTTTATCTTTGCACCAACAAACACCAAACACACCCAACACA
>CAZSJF010000061.1:0-10942 GCA_964606705.1 uncultured Bacteroidales bacterium | reverse complement strand
TGTGTTGGGTGTGTTTGGTTGGGGTGGGGGAAATAAGGATGATTTTATTAATAACATCATCCTTATTTCCTTCACATACAAAGCCATGTATGATTTTCAAAGAGTTGGGTTCAACTATCAGAGGGCGGAAATAAATATTTGTATAATGTCCGCCCGTTTTTTCATTATCCCTTATTATTTCTGTATTGTATGTGGTTGTATGTTTGTTTAAAAACCCTTCTAATTCATCGCAAAAAAGCTGTCTTATTTCATAAGAATTTTTGTTTTCCCATGCTATGCCATAGTATGTTTCAGCATCAGGATATTTTAATATTGTACTGTTTGGATCAGGGCCTTTAATAATTTCCGGTTTGTTGCTCCACTCAACATCTTTAAAAGATATGTCATCTACTGTTTTATTGCCGGTTATAACAAACCCGTCAATCATTATTTGTGATTCACCTTTTGATGTTAATGTAAGAGTGTATTTCCCTTTTGATAAATTATTTAATGGTAACAAAATCAACTTATTTGTGATATTTCCATTCCCTTCAAATTCTATGTCAGAATTAACAAATCCGCTGATTATGAAACCGGCTTTTTGATTTTCAGGCAGCTTATATCTGAATAAAATGACCGGATTTTTTATTTCCTGTGATAATTCAAATTCATATCTGACGAAGTCACCTTTGTTTTTTCCGAAATTTTTTCCGAGGGCACTTCCTCCCACAAAGCCATTGGCCCGTATTTCGCCGCGTAAAAATCCATCGTGTACGAGATTATCCGCAGGGCTTGATTGCGCAAAATATATTTCCTTATAATCAACAGCATCTATCCACACTGCTTCTTCTTCCGGCAAACTGACCAATGCAGGTTTAAAAGGGGAATTTAAATACAGCCTTTCCTCCGGAGGAAATTCCATACTTCCCATATAGTGAAGTACTAAATTTTGTGGCTGGTCAGAATTGTTTACAAATTCTGCTGTTATCAGCCGTGAACTATTATCTATTTCTGAAAAAGAAACATCACAGTAAACTTTGTCTTTCCATTCCAGTTCATGCCTGTATGAATAATAACTTAAATCTGATGACGCTTCCCATGGATGAAATTCTGTTTCATATCTTACGCTTGGAACGTAAATTTTTCTGCGGAAATATCCGGGAAAAACTGTCAACTCAAAACACATTCCCTGTTTTTTGTCGGATATATGCGATATCCCTGCGTATTTTCTGGAATACGGGCCCCAATCAGGCAATGTTAAATCATGGGTGTTGTTTAAGTTCCCGTTAATACCGTTTTGCAGAATATAGTTACCTGCATGTTGTTCTTGTGAAAACACAAGTCCGGAGTATAACAATAAAAGGAGGGAAATATATTTCATAACTTTTCAATTATTAATTTACCATCGGCTATATTACCGGAAAAATATATATAAAAAAGCCCTTCCGCCAGTTTTTTGTTTTCAATTTCTTTTCCGTTAAACATAATTTTATATTCATAATCAGGGTTCATGCATGCGATAATGATACGTTTCGTCGAGTTGTCTCCGTAAAATTTCAATCCTGCGCTCAGCGAAGTGTTATCGTCAGAAAACGTTTTATTATTGATCCATGTATCAAACCCGCAGGTAATGTTTCCCGGTATGTAGTATGAGGCAAACCATGGTATGATCGGGCATACAATTCCAGATGCCTCCTGCCACCCTGCACCTCTGCCGCTTTCTATTTCAAAATGCTCAGGGCAGTTGTATGTGGTTTCAACTTCTTTTTTCCATGTATCCAATGCTGTCCTGACTATCTTATAAGCAAAGTCATCCTCGCCTATGTCAAGCATGGTTTTCCATAAGAACCACTGATGGGCGAACCATACAGAGCCGTTCCAGTATCCGTCTTTCCTGAAATAAGGTGCAGACTGGTCAACAGTTGAAATTCCTATAGGTGTCCAGAGATTATTTTCCGATTTCAGGTTGCTGAGTATTTTGCTTTGTTGTTCTTTAGTGCATATCCCGCCTACTATAGGATAAGTTCCGTCGAGCCCCATGTTGAAGTTAACCTTGTTTTCATATTTAAGGATCCCATCAGGTATGCCGTTGTCATCATGCACAACATAGCTGAAATACCCGGAAATACTGTCCCACGAATATTTCTGCAATGCTTCGGAAAAATCGCGTATATCATTATCATATATCTGTATGTCATTGTTCAGCCCTAATTCAAGGGCAGCCATTTTCAGTATTTTGGCGGTGCGGATGCAGTGGACGGTATTACTCACAGGAGCAATGTTTTTTTCGATATTGTTTTTATGGACAAATACCTGCGGGGGATAATCATCCCATCCGCCTGAATTGTAAAAGTAGTCCCATGTGCTGATGAGGTTGGATTTTTTCATCCTTGTTGTGGAACTGCCGTAATCTCCGGCAAGGAACATGTAATACTGTTTAAGCCTTGGATAGAAATACTGCAGTAATTCTTTTGACTGTGTTTTGTTCCATATCTCAAGAAAGGAATATATCTGTGTGGGTACAGGTGTTCCGTGAAGTATAAAAGCATTGTTTATATCACCAGGTTCTGTAAGGTATGCATTAAGGTTCTGGATTGCAACGTTGATATCAGATTCGATCAGCGCCATGTTTGTAAAACCTGCATCCCACGTGTAAAGACAGTCCCATGCTTTGCCGGGAACGAAAGCTTTTATATACTGCCTTTTTGTGTATATAGGGTAGATAATATCTGTCAGGACTGTAGCAGCCATGAGCTGCTGGCTGAAAAGATACTGTTTTCCTGCAGGAATACTGTTAAACTGTACCATCTGTTTTTTTGCAGACAAATAAGTCGGTTCATAGTTTTGAGATTTGTTGAAGGTCTCAATTTGTTTAGCCACCTCTTCTTTATTCCCTGAGCAGACGAAGCCGTAAATAACTCTGGATGATTTGGGTTTAACAATTACAGGGCGGAAATACACATTTGTATATTGCTCTTTGTTAATGCTGTTAATGTTTTTTAACACCGGTGTATTGTAAGTAGTTGTCTGTTTGTTAAAAAAACCTTCCAGTTCATTGCAGTAAAGTTCCCTTGTTTCATAAGAATCATAAGACCATGATATCCCGTAATAATTGCTGATATTTTCATATTTAAGTATTACGCTGTTCTTTACAGGGCCTTCCGTTATCAGGGGCTTATTGTTCCACTCGGCATCTTTGACAGATACAGAATTTACAGATTTGTTTTCCGTAACAACGAAACCGTCTATTGCAATAGGATCGCCTCCTTTTGAAGTAAGAGTCAGTGTATATCTGCCTTTCGGAAGTTTTTCCTGTTTCAGGGGAACCAGTTTTGTTGATATTTCGCCGTTTCCGGTGAATTCGATCTCCGAACTGGCAATTCCGCCGAGTATAAATGTTGTTTTTTGCTCTTTCGGCAGGTTGTATCTGAACAGTATAACAGGCTCTCTGATGTCCATGTTCAGCGTAAATTCATAAGTTACAGAATCTCCTGCCGCTTTGCCGAAATTCCTTGCAAGGGCGCTTCCGTTGACATAACCGTTGGCTCTTATCTCTCCCCGCAGAAAACCGTCAGGCATAAGATTATTTGTTGGTGATGGTTCGGCAAAGTACAAACTTTTATAGTCAACAGCATCAACCCAGACAGCACCCATTGGTATGCTGATAACAGCCGGCTTGAAAAGGACATTCAGATAAGTCCTGTTTTCAGGCGGGAAGTCAATATTTGCCATGTAATGTAATACCAGATTTTGTGAGATATCTGTATTATTTACAAGTTCCGCGCGTATCAGCCTTGAGTTATCATCTGTTTTTGAGAATGAAACGTCGCAATATACCTGGTCTTTCCATTCAACCTCATGCCTGTATGAGAAATAACTGAAATCTGAAGAACTTTCCCACGGATGAAACTCCGATTCATATCTGACACTGGGAATATTTATTTTTCTGCGGAAGTATCCAGGAAAAACGCTTAAGTCAAAGCGGAAACCGTTTTCTTTATCGCATATATGCGAAATGCCGGCATATTTTCTGGTATATGGGCCCCAGTCGGGCAGATCCAGATCATGTGTACCGCTGATGGTCTGAATGATGTTTTCTTTAAGCTGCTTCTGATATGAATTGTTCCCTGTTTGTGAAAATGCCATTAAGCAGTATAGCAAAAGACAAGGTGTTAAGAGATATTTCATGTGTTTATTAATTGTTATTATCGTCAGATAAATTTAAAACAGCCAACCATACCTGATAAACAAGAGGCATGGTTAAAATGCAAAAATACAATTTGATTGCCAGCAAGCAAATGTAAAATTAAAAAACTTCATGGAAAACCTTAAAAATACTGAAATAAATAGAGTAATCCGGCGTTATGATAGCAGAGCAAAAAATGCAACCCTGTTTTGTCAAAGTATTACATAAAATATTTTTTATTCATATCGGTATGCTTATTTATGCTGAAAGGATATGTTTTTGCCCAGACGCATAACAGATTTCCTGAAAACCTTCCTAATCTGGACAAACAACCTTATCATTTTGGTATTATTATCGGATTTAATGAAATGAATTTTGTTGTCAATACAAAAGATTACAGATTATTTGACTCTCTTAATATGGTTGAATCAATGCCTGAAAAAGGATTTCAATTAGGAGTTGTAGCTAATTTACGGTTGGCAGAAAGGCTTGATTTAAGGTTTATTCCGTCATTATCATTTGGGGAAAGGATTTTGTATTATAAAATCATGGAAAGAGGTACTGTCCCGCTTAATGAGACTAAAAAAATAGAATCAACATTCCTTGAGTTCCCCTTTTTGCTTAAGTATAAATCAGCAAGGTTTTTAATTAACAGCAGAGCATATCTGCTCGGGGGCGCAAAATATACTCTTGACCTTGCTTCTCAGGCTAATAAAAAAGAAAATAATATTGATGAGGTAACTGTAAAATTATTGAAAAACGATATATGCTATGAGGTAGGAGTAGGATTTGATTTTTATTTCGAATATTTCAAATTCGGCACCGAACTTAAAATGTCTTATGGCATAAAAGACATTCTTAAAAGAGAAAATAATATATATACTTCTCCTGTTAGCAGACTAAACTCAAAAGTTTTTATTCTGTCTTTTACTTTTGAAGGCTGAAACTTCATTTGATACTAAACCGCTGATAAAATTTTTAAAAAATTTATATTGAAAATTAAATGAACCACAATAGGCACATAGTCCACATAAGAAAATCACATAGATTAGATTCTATGTGAAACTATGTGTTCTATGTTGCTATGTGGTGAAAGTCAGGCATAGCAGAAACAATAAAACTGAAATTTAATTCTCAATTAAGCACAGCTTCTTGAAAGCGGTTTAATATGAATCCTGAAACAATGCAGGATAAATAACGTAAAACCTTTGTTATTATATCATAAAGAAATATTTTAAGCTATTTTGTCAAAGTATTACATAAAGTTTTTTTTGTGTATATCGGTATGTTTATTTATGCTGAAAGGATATGTTTTTCCCCAAACCCATAACAGATTCCCTGAAAACATGCCTAATTATGACAAGCAGAATTATCATTTCGGTTTTACAATCGGATTCAATGAAATGGATTTTATCATTCATACAAAAGACTATAAGCTGTTTGACTCTCTTTATTTGATTGAATCAGCGCCTGAAAAGGGATTCGAAATAGGAATTGTAACCAACCTGCGGTTGTTAGAAAAGCTGGATTTAAGATTTATCCCGTCGTTATCATTCGGCGACAGGATACTTTATTATAAGCTTGCGGTAAAAGATACGGTCATGCTTAATGAAACAAAAAGGGTTGAATCAACGCTGCTGGAATTTCCGTTTTATTTAAAGTACAAGTCTGCCCGGTTTCTTACCAACAGCAGGGCATACCTGCTGGGAGGGGTAAAATACACACTTGACCTTGCATCACAGTCCGATAAAAAAGAAAATAGTGATGAGGTTACAATAAAACTATTGAGAAATGATGTCTGTTATGAAGTAGGTGTCGGTTTTGATTTTTATTTTGAATTTTTCAAGTTTGGCACTGAGGCAAAAATGTCATATGGGATCCATGATATACTTAAAAGAGAGGGCAACATATATACCGATAGTGTTGATAAGCTCAACTCAAAAATGTTTATCATTTCCTTTACGTTTGAATAAACAGGAATCAGAAGGTCATTGACAGGCCTATGCTTGGCATGAACGGCAGCTGGTTTACCTGTTCGCGTTTTATCCTGTCAAAGTAAAATATATTTTCGTTGTTGTAGACATTTATTATGCTGAAATCGGCATTAAGGACGGAATTTTTGCTGATTTTAAATTTTCTTTTCACGCTTAAATCAAGGCGGTGATAGGCAGGAAGCCTTCCCCCGTTCAGATCACCGTATATAACACCTATATCTCCGGTTGATATTGTATAATCAGTATTTATTCCGCCTGAAAAGTTGAGAAGTTCATAAAATCCCTGGTCTTTTGTAAAAGGAAACCCCGACCCGTAATTCCACCTGGTACTTATTTCCCACTTTTCACCGATATTGTACACAATCAAAAGATTTACATTGTGCCTTCTGTCAAAATGAGGGATATACGTGTTTATTCCGTCGTCCCTGTATATATATCCCAGCGAATAGACAGCCCAGATATACAGATCGTTGCGGTCATACTTCAGAGTAAAGTCGAGTCCGTATGCATTCCCTGTTTCAATGACAAAATCTTTTTTAAGTTCATCCGGTTTATCAGCATATAAAGGGATGTCGTCAAAAATCTTATTTCTGTTGATGTTGATCAGGCGGGGCATGTTTTTATAATAAGCCTCGGTATTAACCGATAAGTCTTCCGTTATGTCATATTCCATGCCGACAATAATATGCTGGGCTTTTTGCAGCTTTGTCTTGATTTCTTTTCCCTGGAAGTCTTCAGCCAGATTATCAGGTGTTGATAAAAATCCGTAGAACAGGTTTACCACATCCCTGTCGGAATTGGCGCTGATAAGATTCTGTGAATATAGTCCACATGCAACTTTAAACCTTAGATTGCCCAGTGCATTATACTTGAAGGCTAATCTTGGCTCAGGCGATATTTCATACAGAGAAGCATAATACTGCAACCTAATGCTGGGCTCGAAAACAAACTTATCTTTTGTCAGCTTATATTTTACATATGACCCCAGCTCTGTAGTATACTGTGTCTGTTGTATTTTTCTGTCAACAGAATTATAATAGTTAAAGTCCGTTTTAAACCCCAGCATTTCTATGCCATATTTCACCTCATTTTTTCCGAGGAAATAAGAGAAGTTAAATCCCATGTTAAACCCGTTTATTTCACTGGTCCTGGGTGTGGAATTAGCCTGGTCGAATGAGATCTTATATTTTGAATAAGTAAAAATCCCGTCTATAAGCATTGGCGTAGTACTCGGAACCAGGATGAAATTCGTACCCATGCCTTGTGAATTCCAGTGGAAATCTGATACAGCCCTGTAATTAACCTTATCATTGAAATTGAATCCGAAGAAATTTGCCTTGTTTCCCTTATCGCCGCTGAAAGAAATTTTACCATACAGATCCTGATAGTTGAATGGCAGCCCTGCGGTATCTATGTAATTATAGAATGTTTTAGATGTTTCTCCAAGATAGGAATTTTTTGCGGAAAATATAAAAGAGGAGCATCCGTCATCGGGGTTTTTCTGCTTTTTAAGAGGCCCTTCCAGCAGCAGGTTTGCGCCAAAGGGGCTTGCGCCAATTTTACCTGCTATCCGCTTTTTGTTTCCGTCCCTTGTCCTGATATCCATTACGGAAGATATCCTGTCACCATATTCTGCTCCGAATCCTCCGGCATAGACATCCGCATTTTTTATTATTTCGGTATCGAAGACAGAAAACAACCCTATGGAATGAAAAGGATTGTATATTATCATTCCGTCGAGGAGTACTTTATTCTGAACAGGAGGGCCGCCCCTGATATACAGTTGTCCGCCCTGGTCACCTGTAAAAATAACACCCGGCAAAACCTGCAGATATTGTGCGATATCCGCGGTTCCTCCGATTGTCGGTATCTGGTTGATATCTTTAGGAGTAATTTTAACAACCGAGGTTCTGGTCTCTGTTCTTGCTTCTTCTCTCTTTCCCGAAATTTTAACTTCACGGAGAATGATTGTTGATTCTTTCAGATAAAGTTTCTTAAAAATGCTCTCACCTTGTTTTATCTCTATCGGCATGCGTATCGTGTCATATCCGACAGTTGTAACCATTAAGGTATAACTCCCGGCAGGTATTTTAGGTATCGCAAAATAGCCGTTAATATCTGATGTGGCACCGTATGTGGTTTTATACAGATAAATACTGGTAAAGATAATGGGTTCTCCTGTTTTTTCCTCATATATAATGCCTTTCAGGTCTCCTGTCTGAGATAATAAAACCACAGGAAAAAACAGACATGAAAAGAATAGCATTATTTTTCCGGAGTACCCCATTTGATTTTTCTGATTTTTGAGAAAGGCAAATATAAATATATTTTGTTAATTGTACTTATCCTCCCCACCAGTTTCAGACCTATACAAACATAACAAAATAATATCCGTTTTGGATGAGAATTAGGTTAATGGTATCGGTTTTTACATAAACGGTATTAATTATTACACGAGCGGATGAATTTAATAAGCTTTTGCAAAGATGACCCTTTGTTCGGAAGGATTACCTGTATAAATACATTTCCCTTTCTCCTTAACATTGTCCATCGGGATGCAGCGTATAGTTGCTTTTGTTTCTTCTTTTATTTTCTGTTCCGTTTCAGGAGTGCCATCCCAGTGTGCGCTGATAAACCCTCCTTTTCCTTCCAGGATGGTTTTAAATTCCTGCCATGTGTCAACCTTGTAAGTGTTGTCTTCCCTGAAAGATAATGCTTTCTGATATATATTGGTTTGTATCTGTTCCAGCAGATGTACAATTTTATTTTCAATATCGGCTAACTGGTATATGTTTTTTTCGAGCGTATCCCTTCTTGCAACTTCAACAGTACCGTCAGCAATGTCTCTGGGGCCTATTGCTATTCTCACAGGAACACCTTTAAGTTCATATTCGTTGAATTTCCATCCGGGTTTATATGCATCCCTGTCGTCATATTTAACCCTTATGTTTTTATCCTGAAGCCTTTTTTTCAGAGCAGAAGCTTTTTCCGAAATGTTTTTCAGCTCCTCTTCATTCTTAAAGATAGGGATGATGACAACCTGTATTGGTGCAAGTCTGGGAGGCAGAATCAGCCCGTTGTTATCTGAATGGGCCATTATCAATCCCCCCACCAGCCTTGTTGAAACTCCCCATGATGTAGCCCATACATAATCCTGTTCATTGTTTTTATTGAGAAATTTCACATCAAATGCTTTGGCAAAGTTCTGCCCGAGAAAGTGCGAAGTCCCTGCCTGTAATGCTTTGCCGTCCTGCATCAATGCTTCTATGCAATATGTCTCTTCTGCCCCTGCAAACCTTTCTGCGATAGACTTAGTTCCTTTCAGTACCGGCAAAGCCATCCAGTTTTCAGCAAAGTCAGCATAGATATCCAGAATAGTCTTTGTTTCTTTTATTGCTTCTTCTTTGGTGGCGTGGGCTGTATGGCCTTCCTGCCACAGAAATTCTGTAGTTCTCAGAAACAGCCTTGTCCTCATCTCCCATCTTACGACATTTACCCACTGGTTAATGAGTATAGGCAAGTCCCTGTATGATTGTATCCAGTTTTTGTAGGTATCCCATATAATTGTTTCAGAGGTGGGCCGTATTATCAGTTCTTCTTCCAGCTTCGCTTCTTCATCAACAATAATACTTTTATTATCAGGAGATTTTTTCAACCTGTAATGAGTAACAACGGCACACTCTTTGGCAAACCCTTCAACATGAGCGGCTTCCTTGCTAAAGAAAGATTTGGGAATGAACAACGGAAAATAAGCATTTTCATGCCCGGTGTTTTTAAACATAGTATCAAGAACAGATTGTATCTTTTCCCATATTGAGTAACCATAAGGCTTTATAACCATACAGCCCCTTACAGCGGAATTTTCCGCCAGCCCTGCTTTTACCACCAGGTCGTTATACCATTGTGAATAATTTTCTTCCCTTTTCGTAAGATTTTTAGCCATAATTTATGTTTTGGTATAATAATTGTATGTATTCATTTTAGAAACAAATTTAAGGATAAAAATACATTAAAAACATTAATACAAGGAGGAAAAAACAATGAAAAAGCTGATTTATTATTTACTATCAACACCAATAGTGTTTCTAGTAGCCTGTTCTTCAACTTATTACACAAGTCCTACATATGACGATGTTTATTATACACCCAAGGATGCGCCGGTATATACAGAGTCTGTTCCTGATAAAAACCAGTCAGGCAATACGGACAATACAGGTAATACAGGTAATTATGCACAGACATATAGCTCTGATAATCAGGGCTCTGATGCGAATGCCGGTGGTTCCGATGAGCAAAGAAATATAGATTACAGTAATTACCAGGCCCCGCCCGTTGATAACGGACAAGGTGAGGTGAATCCTGAGTCACAGCCTAATTATTCAACAAGTGAAACATATACCGACGGAAACGGAGATACATATGTAACCAATAATTATTTCAATTATGATGATTACTATGATTATGAGTATGCTTCAAGGTTAAGAAGGTTTCACAGTCCTTATATGGATTTTGGCTACTATGACGATTATTATACCAACTATTACTGGTACAACTATGATCCTTATTACTATGGAATGAGCATTTATCTTGGTTATGACTGGTGGTGGCCTTCATATTATTACTATAGCCCTTCATGGTATTTCGGATTCAGCTGGGGTTGGGGCAGTATGGGTTGGGGTTACCCAAGTTATGGTTGGGGTGGCGGATATCCATATTACGGCTGGGGAGGCGGCTGGGGTGGCTATCATAACTTGGGAAACCCCCACCCAAACACACCCAACAC
>CAZSJF010000060.1:0-11129 GCA_964606705.1 uncultured Bacteroidales bacterium | reverse complement strand
GTGTTGGTGTGTTTGGTTGGGGTGTTTCTTACTGGTATGAAATGGCTGCATTTTCGGATAAAACAGATCTGATAATAAAAGGATTGAAAAAGAAAGTTATCAGGGCGATTCTGTCGTTGCCGGTATATTTAAGAATTTCGGTGTAAACACAGAATATTTATCCGATAGCATACATCTGTCAAAATATGATAAAAAAACACCTGCAAAGTTTGAATTTGATTTTTATAATAATCCGGATTTAGCACAAACGCTGGCTGTAACCTGTGCCGGCTTGAATATTCCTGCACATCTTAAAGGATTACAGAATCTTAAAATTAAGGAAACCGACAGACTCACAGCTTTGAATAATGAGTTGAATAAACTTGGATTTAACACAGAAATCATAAATGAATCTGAACTTCTTATACATAAAACAAATACTCTGAACAAAAAACAAAATCTTACAGTAACCACATACGACGACCACAGGATGGCCATGGCTTTTGCACTACTGGCAATGATTTTTGACATTCTCAGAATAGAAAATCCCGATGTAATTGAGAAATCTTATCCTGATTTTTATAATAATTTGTCTTATACCGGATTTCAGATTATATAGGATAGGCCTTTATCAGATTTGAACATTTAATACCAACATGTACGGAAAAAAATACCGACATATTGGCATTATTGATAACTCCGTCAAAGATATTTTCGGGAAAGACCATTCTTATATGGGACATTTTGCTCTTTTAAGATGACAGCATTATTCTGAATACAAAATTATAAATTCATCCTAAATCTAATACTCTTCCTATCAATTTACGAATACTAATTTGCGTGATAAATTTGCTTACTATTTATATACATTGTATTTTTACATCCTATATTTTACATAAATTATAGGTAAATATTTTAATCTACATATGAACTGCGGAAAATTATTTATATCAATATTTATAAGTATTCTATATTTATATGCATTTCCGCAAAACAGAAAAATAGACAGCCTTAAAATCCTGCTTAAAAAAGACAGAGAAGATACAACTAAAATACTTCATCTGAATTTCCTTAGTTATGAACTTTGCATCAACAGTGATTTTAAAAGTGCCCTGAATTATGGAATTTCCGCAAATAAGCTGGCAATAAAGCTGAACTTCATTAAAGGTATTGCTAAATCATATAATAATATTGGACTAGTTTATGATTACCAGGGCATCTATGATTCAGCATTATATTATTATGGTTTTGCCTTAGAAAAATACAAAGAAGATAAAAATCAAAAATTTATTGCTTCAGCTTACAACAACATTGGCAATATCTATAATTTACAGGATAATTATACCAAAGCCCTCGAAAATTATTTCTGTTCACTAAAAATAAAAAAAAACATAAACGATAAGGCAGGTGTGGCATCAGCATATAATAATATAGCTCTCATTTATGACACTAAGAAAGATTACAGCAAGGCTTTGATATATTACTCCAAATCTTTAAAGATGTATAATGAATTAAAAAATTTCGAATATGTCGCTACTCTGTACATTAATCTTGGAATAATATATATAAATAAAAAAAATTACATTAATGCTCTGAAATGTTTTAATAAATCTCTGAAAATATCCAAGCAATATAACTACAAGTATATAACTTCAAAATCATATTATAATATTGGCAATATATATTATTTTCAGAAATATTATTCAAAATCTCTGGATTATTATTTTAAATCTTTAGAATTAAGTGAGGAAATAAAAGATTATTATACTACCACCGGTTGTTATTATCAGATAGGTTTAGACTACACAGAATTAAACAAAAAGGAAAAAGCAGAAAAATATTTCAATAAAAGTTTAGAATTGTCAAAAAAAATAAATTATAAATCCTGCATACGCGATAATTATAGAAATTTATCTGACATATACAGTAACTATGGCGATTATAAAAAAGCATATGAATTTCTTATACAAAACTCGTTATACCGTGACACCTTAGATATTGAAGGACAGGAAAATTATTACAAAAAATTAGTCCAGATAGAAAGGGAAATAAAGAAACAGGAATACAAACGCATTAAAGAACGTATTGATAATAAAACCAAACAGAGCCACATTATTATTTATTCAATAATTTCAGGCGTAATTTTACTAATGATAATACTGTTCCTATTTTTTAATTCATACAGGCATAAACAATTTGCTAAACATATAAAACTGGAAAAGGAAAGTATGCAATCACAGTTTAATGCACTGAAAAGCCAGATAAATCCGCATTTTTTATTTAACACCCTTAATACACTGATAACTGTAATAGAAGAAAACAAAGGATCTGCCATTGATTTTGTTGAGCAACTTTCAAACACATATCGTCTCATTCTTGAAAGCCGTGATAAAGAGTTGTATGAAATTAAAGAAGAACTGAAATTTATAAATTCCTATTCCGTTATACTGCTTAAAAGGTTTGAAAACAGACTTACAATAAACATAAATATAGCGGAAAAATATTTAGATTATTCTATTCCGCCATTATGCCTGCAATTACTGATAGAGAATGTAACAAAGCATAATATAATATCAGCTAAATACCCAATGACAATAGACATATACACGGAAGAAGATATGCTGGTTATTAAAAACAATAAACAAATGAAATCCATTCCTGCCCAATCAACAAAAGTAGGACTGGAAAACATAAAAAACCGCTATAAATATTTTACAGATAGGAAAGTGGAAATAATAAATGATTTAAAAGAATTTATTATAAAACTGCCTCTTATTAAACAACAAACAAATGAGTAGCAAACAGCTAAATCAAGAATGAGAACAAAACGATTGAAAATATTACTTATACTAGCAACAAGTACCATTATTTTACATTCATTCCCACAAAGTAGAAAAATAGACAGTCTTAAAACTCTGCTCAAAAAGGACAAGGAAGACACAACTAAAGTAATTCATCTGAATAATTTAAGTAATACCCTTTGTATTAACGGTGATTATGAAAACGCCCTGATATATGGAAATTCCGCAAACAAACTGGCAAAAAAACTAGATTTTAATTTCGGTATTGGCAGATCTTACAGTTGTATCGGATTTGTTTATGACTATCAGGGTATTTTTGATCTAGCTATACAAAACTATGATTCAGCTTTATGTTACTATAAACTTGCCGAAGAAAAATATAAAATAATAAGTAATTTAAAAATTGCCAACACTTATAATAACATTGGTAATATTTATAATTTACAGAATAAACATGGTAACGCTCTTAAAAATTATTTTTATTCATTACAGATTAAAAGAAACATAAAAGATACAGCAGGAGTGGCTTCTGCTTATAATAATATTGCCTTTACTTTTGATACCAAAAAGGATTTTAATAATGCTTTGAAATATTATTATAAATCTTTAAAAATATATAATAAACTAAACGATCACACCCACGTCGCATCTTTATATATTAATATAGGAGTAATATATACAAATAAAGAAAATTATCCTAAAGCTTTGAATTATATTATTAAATCCTTAAAAATAAGCAAGGAGTATGATTATAAAGACCTGATTTCAAAATCTTATTACAACATTGGGAATATATATTACAATCAAAAATCTTATAAAAAAGCATTAGATTATTATTTTAAATCTTTAAAAATATGTGAAGAAATAAAAGACGATTACACTATTCTTAACAATTATTATCAAATAGGATTAATATATAAAAACTTAAATAAACACAAAGAAGCTGAAGATTATTTTAATAAGAGCTTACAATTATCAGGAAAATTCAGTCGTAAAGAATCTATATCAGATAATTACAGAAACTTATCTGACATATACAGCAATTATGGAAATTATAAAAAGGCTTACGATTTTCTTAAACAAAATTCATTATACCGTGACACGTTAGACAGGATAGGACAGGAAAATTACAATAAAGCATCGGAAGAAATTGTAACAGAAAATAAGCAAATTAAAATTGACGCATTAGACAAATACAGGCTATATCAAACTGAAAAATTACAGCGGCAAAAAATTCAAATGATAGGGCTTTCAGTTATTGTATGTTTATTGCTTTTTATGGCTATTGTGATATATAGAAGTTACATTATAAAGAAGCGTGACAATATTATTATAGCAGCTGAGAAGAAACGTTCTGAACTGTTGCTTTTAAACATCCTGCCATCAGAAACAGCAGACGAACTTAAGCTGCATGGTAAAGCCGAAGCAAAAGACTATGACATGGTTACAGTTCTGTTCACAGACTTTAAAGGATTCACAATGCTTTCTGAAAAACTGACTCCGACACAGCTTGTTAATGAGATAGACTATTGCTTCAAAGAATTTGATAAAATCACCATGAAGTATATGATAGAAAAAATCAAAACCATAGGAGATTCTTATATGTGCGCTGGAGGATTGCCTTCGGCCAATAAAACTAATCCCACAGATGTTGTTAGAGCAGGCATTGAAATACAACAGTTCATGAAAACATATAAAAAAGAAAAACAGGAAAAAGGTGAACTGTTTTTTGAATTACGACTAGGTATACATACAGGCCCTGTTGTATCAGGTGTTGTAGGAATAAAAAAGTTTGCATACGACATCTGGGGAGATACTGTAAACACAGCTTCACGCATGGAATCAAGCGGAGAAGTAGGAAAGGTAAATATATCAGGTGTTACATATGAATATATAAAAGACAAATTTGTGTGTACATACAGGGGTAAGATAGAAGCCAAGAACAAAGGCGCAATTGACATGTATTTTGTTGAAAGAGAAATCTGAGTACTTGAATCATACATCAACCTATGAAAAGAATCAAATTATTATCAGTCTGTTTTTTTATTTTAACAATATCGCTTTCCGCTCAGCAAAATAAAGGAGAAAGAAGGGAAGGAAACAAGACAGACCCTGCCATAAATCCCGTTTATGAATATTACGAATGGCCAAATGTTTTACCTGACAGCTGCCCTTTTGAACGTTCCGAAACAATAAAGGGAATTGGTTTTACAGGTCGTTATGCAAACTACACAGGTGCTGACACATGGTATCTGCAGTGGGCACCTGATGGAAATCAGTATTCATGCTGGACAGATGGAGACATGGACGACTTTTCCGTCAACTCAGGTATTCGCTCTATCTCAACAGGACAGGCCAAAATAGAAGGGAATGACCCTCTTAACCTTAAGTTTGTTAATCTGGGGAGGATATATACTGATTCTAATTATTATCCCTGTGTAAGCCTGATAGTAAATAATGTATTTTACATAGGCACATACAGCGCCTATAATGATACAGGGTATTTTGCAGGATTCCGTTATTCAAAAGACTGGGAGCACTATACTGATAACACCGAAAAAAACTGGGAAGATCCATACTGGAAAGACGCTACTGCTTCCGATAATAATTTCTTCAAAGAAAAAGGCAAGGCAAAATTCAGAGTGCCACACACAGTCATTTTTGGAAAAAATAATGAGTTTTCTCCTGACAGTAAAGTCTATTTCAGTTCACACGGATACAGTTCAGGAAGTGGAAAAAATAACTGGAATGAAGGAGATGCTATATACCTATGCAGAGTTGATCCGGATATAAAAGATATAACAAACCCCAAATCTTTTGAATTTTTTGGCGGATATGACACAAAAGGAGAACCTGTATGGGCAAAGAATGTAAGTGAAAGCAAACCCATCCTTGACTGGCCAAATCATCTCGGAAGCGAAAGTATTACATATATTAAATCGCTAAACAAATATATACTAATGACATGCAGGCTAAAAGGAAAAACAGGCCTACCCTATAATTTATTCATCATATGGGAATCAAGTAAAATAACAGGGCCCTACAAAATAGTTCAGAGCTTAAAAGACTGGGGGCCTCAAACTTACTTCCCTACTATTCCTGCCAAATTTATCAGTGATGACGGAAAAAGCTGCTGGCTGGTAGTAGCCAGTAATTTTTCTTCGGAAAAATACAATCCTTTTCAGTGCAGATATGCCGCTTCAATACATGAGATTGTTTTTAAATTCAAAGATAATTATTCTTTTATCCCACCAGCTCTTGGTAAAAATATCGCAAGAGAAGCAAAAGTCATTGCAACATCATCTGACCCGAAAAGCCCTCCGCAGGGAGCAACCGATGGTTTTATAAACGAAGCATCGGACAATCAGGAACACGAATGGGTTAGCCAGGAAGGTGAAGGTGCATATATCAAATTAAGCTGGGATATACCCAAAACTATTGACAAAGTCAGACTGTATGACAGGCCATCCCCTGATAACTGGATAAAAGAAGGGTATCT
Organism: uncultured Bacteroidales bacterium; assembly: GCA_964606705.1. Lineage (GTDB taxonomy): Bacteria > Bacteroidota > Bacteroidia > Bacteroidales > CAZSJF01 > CAZSJF01. The sequence continues at coordinate 4,850 of CAZSJF010000060.1, read as the reverse complement.
CACTTTCAGTGACGGCTCAACAGAATATATAAATGTACCTCTTTCAAATAAAGCTATTAAACCTACTGAGATAAACTTCAAACCTAAAACCGTCACATGGGTTAAGTTCACTATTACTAAAGGCGAAGGGGAATTAACTCAAACAACCAGGACAGAACCAGGCAAGTGCCTCGGACTTTCAGAAATAGAAGTTTATGAGGTTACTAACAAGTAGTAATTATATAAAAATACTCCGGACATAATAACAGTTTACTTCTTAAACATAAACCAGAGTATACATAAGAAAAATATCAAGTTAAACTCTATTGTTTATATATTGCTTTTCTGAATAACGCCTGTTTTTCAGATTCTATAATAAGGATATATGCACCTGAAGAATATTTTGAAACATCAATATCATGATGCTGCTTTAAGACGTCTTTCAGTTCAAATGAATATAATTCTCTTCCTATATTATCAACTAAGAATATCTTCACTGATGTTTCTGTCAGCAAATTAAAATCCAATGAAACAACATCTTTAGCAGGTACCGGATAAACTGAAATATTTCCGTATAAGGAATTATCATCTATTCCTGAATCATCAACAACAGTTATGACTGCATGAGCTTCATCAGTACATCCGTATTGATTTGTTACAGTTACATAAACATCATGTGGTCCTACTCCAAGATTTGCACCTGTCAATATTACCGTCTGGGTTGTTGAATCATTGCTCCACAGGTAATCAGCATAACCAACACCTGCATCAAGCACAACATATCCTGAGGAAAACTTTATTGTTGTATCATTAAGGGTTACCGAAGGAATCGGATATAATTCAACATGCATGGTATCACTGTAATTTCCGCATCCATAAGAATTTACTGCAAACACAAAATAATCACCTGTTGAAGTTACAGGATATGAGTTGCCACCACTTATTGAATCATTCCACATATAACTTTCATAACCTGCATCTGCGTCAACATCAAAAGATTCGCTGCAAAGAGCTGTATCTCCATACAAATGTATATCTGGTATAGGAAGAATTGTTGCATTAACAGAATCAAAAGCAAAACAACCGAGAGAATCTGTTACCAGGACTTCATAAATACTGCTGGAATCGGCAGTAATGGACTGTTGTGTTTCTGATGTATTCCACAAATAGCCGGCAAAAGTCCCTGCGTCAAGAACCAGGACATTATTACTGCAGGATGAAGTGTCATTTCCAAGATCAAGCAATACCATTTCATGTGCATTGTATTCAACAGCACCCATATCCACAGTGCCTGTGTCATCATCATCACCATCAAATATACGGCAATTCATGTCATAGTCAAACTGAGACATCAGATTGTCATTTAATCCTGCATCAATACACGGACTTCCTGCCAGCAGGCGGTAATTCCCGTTAACCGTATCAGTAAAAACAGGATAATCAGATATATTAGAATATTTATTAAATATTTTCTCGTATGGGGTATTATTATATTCCACTATAATTGCGGTATCCTGAATGCAATTATGATGAATTGAAAATTCAGAAGGGATTTCATTTCCCGAATTATAAAGATGAATAGCAACCTGGTCACCTGTTAAACTACCTTTATTTCCATATATGATATTATTTTCAATACTTCCTTCAAATGAAGCACAAAATATTCCGCTCCCTCTTGTAGAATAATTATCTGTAATAGTATTATTAACAAAATATATATGGTTGTATAAAAGCATCACTCCTCCTCCTCCTTCACTGTTGCCGGGGTAACTTAAATCAAAACTATTTCCCGTAACAATATTATTTTCAAAAAAGATTTTATTATCATAACTTCCATATAGGACAACACCGCCTCCTCCATCACTGGAGCATCCGTATGAATAGGCAATATTATCGCATATCATATTTCTTCTGAAAATAGTTTTTTTATCATATTCATCATTAAGAGCATAAATTGCTCCACCATGAGTAGCAAAGTTATTACTAAGTTTACAGTTATCAACAATAAGATCTGAATCATATGAATTGATTGCACCGCCCCTGTCTAGATCTGACTGCCCCCACACTTTATCAAAAGCGTATCCGTTTTCAATCTTACAATATGCAAGAATACATGAATCGGCATATTCAAATTTCAAACCCATACCTTTAGCATACTTGGTAGTATCATAACATGTAAAAATAATACTGTCAGCAGGTGTACCAACCGCTTTCAGGCATCCGTATACATACATACGATAAGAGCCTGCATACATAACTGTTACATCAGGCTCTATTACAAGTTGTGTTGAGTCTAAGACATAAATATCGTCAGAAATGATATAAGGACTTTCTGCCTTTGTCCATACACCTGAAACTACTCCTGCTACTGCATGTGAATCAGGCAGCATGAGGATATTTAAAGAATAATTTTCACCTTCGGAAACATAAAGGCTGTCAATAGTTTTTGACATATAACCTGTTATTCCCGGCACTTTTATCTGATAAGCATTGGGAAACAACACATTCAATAAGTAATTTCCATCTGCATCAGTAGTATCTAATGCAAACTGTTTTGAGCCATTATCCATATATGCACCGATGACAACACCTTGTAATGGATCACCTGAAACAGAATCAGTAATTATTCCTGATATTCTGGTGCCCGGGCTGTTGATGACAAGCCTCGGAAAATACTGCGGGAACGAAGCCCAGTCTGAAGTTATTATATAAGGATAGCCATAAAACCCATTAATCTGTTTTATTATTATTCCGTTATTTGACAAAGAGTCATCAATCCATTCCTGTACTAGTGAATCAGGAATTGTTAAAGTTCTCCATGAAAACAAAAGATTTGATTGTATGTTGCTTCCAAAAACAGTATCTATAGGCATAGAATCACACACAGGCTGATTATACCAATACAAGCTGTCTTCCTGCCATGGTTCAAGGACTTTATAAACACCACTATTATAGTTAGTCATACCTCCATTTTGTCCGTAAACAACAAAATCCAGTCGTGCCGAAGTAACTGTTGTTACAGGTAAAACTGAATCCAGATCAAATTTTATATACATATTAAATGTATCCTTCTGCGGCCACGAACATCCTCCAAAATACATAAACTGATAATCGCCATAGTTTGTGCTGTCATTCTGACTGCTCACATAAGTATCAATACCATTTTCATCAACAGGCTGAATGGTATATATCTGTGCCATAACCGAAGTAACAGCAAAAACAGATAAAATCAACAAAAAAGTCTTAACAATTTTCATAATTAATAGTTTTTATTTTTTTCAAAATTAATATTTCCCACAGATATTTTATCATTTTTATCATATTTCATACAGCAATTTCTACCAGACAGCTAACGAATCGTATCAATTACTTAATCAAACCGACCAAATTTTAATTAGTATTTTTTTAATTATCACATTATTATTTATGCAAAAACAAAAAAATAAAATCTCTATAAAAATAATGGTAATTTTTACCCGAGTTTTTCAAAAACTTCAGGAAGCCTTCTGATAAGTGCTATTTCTTTCCATTTCTTGCGTGCTTCTTCCACAGGGGCACCAAAGTAAACCTTATTTCCTTCAAGTGATTTATCAACTGCAGAAGTAGCTAAAACAACAGCACCTTTGCCTATTGTTAAATCTTTCTGCACTGCCACCTGTCCCCAAAGAATAACATCGTCTTCTATATTAGTAACACCAGCTATAATCACTGCGGAAGCAAACAGGCAGTTTTTCCCTACTACTGTGTCATGGCCTATCTGTATATGATTATCAAGTTTTGTGCCTTTACCAATAATTGTATCGGACGAAACACCTTTATCTATAGTGCAGCATGCACCTATTTCAACATTGTCTTCAATTACAACTCTGCCACAGGATTCAAGTTTATCATATCCCTCAGGCCTGCGTTTAAAATAAAAAGCATCAGCACCAAGTACAGTACCTGAATGAATAATTACATTATTACCTATCACCGTATCATCATAAATACTCACATTAGCATGTATAATACAGTTCTCACCTATTTTAACATTATTGCCTATAAATGCTCCGGGTTGTATTATTGTTGTTTTTCCTATCCGGGCGGTTTCACTGACAGATGAATTACAGTTTTTAAAAGGCTTGAATTTCTTAACCAGTTTTACATAATCTCTGAAAGGGTCATCAGAAAATATCAAAGCTTTGCCTTCAGGGCATTCGACTTTCTGATTAATGATAATAACTGTTGCCTGTGAATTTAATACTTTATTGTAATATTTCGGATGGTCAACAAATGTAAGGTCGCCTTTTACAACCTTGTGTATTTCATTAATACCGCTTACAATTGTATCCGGATTACCAACAAATTCGGCATTAATCAATTCAGCAATATCTTTCAGTTTATGTGTGGGATTTAACTGCATTTTATCAACTGTTATTTTGCTCTTTCTGAATAAGTCATTGTTCGTGTATCGACTTTTATTTTTTCACCGGTAATAATAAATAAAGGGACATTTACAGTAGCACCTGTTTCAACTTTAGCTGCTTTTAAAGTATTAGTAGCAGTATCACCCCTCAGTCCGGGTTCTGTATAAGTAACAATTAATTCAACAAAAGGCGGCAGATCGCATGATAACGGGGTTTCAGTATCAGCATGGAACATTATTTCGACTCCCTGCCCTTCTTTAAGCAGACTCGGAGCACTTATCAGATTTTCTTCTATTGTTACCTGTTCAAAAGTGTCTTTGTGCATAAAGTTATATCCTGTAGTATCCTTATATAAAAACTGATAAGGCCTTCTTTCAACCCTTGCAATTTCAATTCTAACACCAAAAAAAAGGAACGGTAATTCAGAATACTTTTAATTCAGGTGTTAGAATTGAAATTTCAAGG
>CAZSJF010000059.1:9302-11155 GCA_964606705.1 uncultured Bacteroidales bacterium | reverse complement strand
AAATCAATGTTATAGGTCTTTGGGTTAGGCAATAAGTTTGGTTTTAGTTAAAAGTCTTTAGGGTTGACTTATAACCATAGAATAGACTTTAAACCAAACCAGTTGCTATAAACCATTTACAAAAAACCCAAACATTTTTTCTTAAGTATATTCAAAATTTAATTTAACACCACTACATTTAAAATATAAAGACAAATTTTTAAGTTTGCTGTGAAATTTGTTTACTCCATAAATGTTTTAAATTTGTAAAAAATATTACCTGATTTCCGTGAAGATTTATAAAGACATAAAAAAATTTATCAGGGTTGATAATCCTGTGGTTACTGTCGGCGGCTTTGACGGCTTGCATCTGGGTCACAGAAAAATTATCGACAGGCTTATAAAAGAGGCAAAAAAACAAAAGGGAGAATCTGTGCTGGTAACTTTCAATCCGCACCCGCGACTTGTATTATTTCCCGGAGAAAAAGACCTGAAACTTCTTAATACCATTGAAGAAAAAATAAAACTTTTAGAAAATTCAGGGATTGACAACCTCATTATCATTCCTTTCACAAAAGAATTTTCACGGCTTACTTCGGAAGATTTCGTTAAAGATATCCTGGTTAAAAAAATAGGTGTTAAAAAACTTATAGCAGGATATAACCATCATATAGGCAGGGACAAAAAGGGGGATTTCTCTTCTCTTGTAGAATTAAGCAGGAAATACAACTTTGACATTGAAAAAGTTTCTTTCTACAAACCTGAAGAAAAACCCGTCAGCTCCACTGTCATAAGAAAAGCCCTGTTCCGCGGAGATATTGAAAAAGCAAATAAAATGCTGGGATATAAATACCCGATCACTGGTAAGGTCGTACGCGGCAACGGCAGAGGTAAAAAAATCGGATTCCCTACAGCAAATGTTGAAACAGAAAATGAATACAAGCTCATACCTTTTGATGGCGCCTATGCTGTTGAGATTGAATTAAACGGCAAAATTTATAAAGGAATGTGCAATATCGGAATAAAACCTACGTTTAAAGATAATAAAAGAACCGTTGAGGTCAATATTTTTGACTTCAACAAAGAAATTTATGGCGAATTGCTGACCATATATTTTGTAAGTTTTATACGTAAAGAAAAAAAATTTAAAAACCCTGATTTGTTAAGAGAACAGCTAAAGACGGATGCTAAAACTATTAATAAAATATTATCTGATTAATTATGAATAAGTTTTTTCTGATTTTATTTTGTCTTGCATGTTCTTTCGTAAATGCCCAGATGCTGGACTCTCTGTCGCTTGCAAATGAGACACTGTATACTTCTATTGAAGATGCGCTGGCAAATAAAGACAAAGCCTACAGGCTTGACCTGAGCAGAAACAAACTTGAAGAATTTCCGAAAGACATTTTTAAGCTCACATACCTGCAGGAACTGGACCTTTCAAAAAACAAGATAATAAATATTCCTGCCGAAATAAAAACACTTTCTTATCTGCAACTGCTGAATATTTCCAAGAATAAAATCGTTGTAGTACCTGCTGAGATAGGAGAACTGGTGAATCTGAAAATACTGTCACTGAACCAGAATGAAATTGAAAATCTGCCTCCTTCCATCGGAAATCTTGACAAACTTGAATACCTGGACCTGTGGGGTAATTATATAATGGAATTCCCTAAAGAAATTGAAAATCTGAGAAATAACTTAAAGGTTCTTGACCTGAGAGTGATAACAATGAAACAGACAAACCAGGATGCAATACAGGACCAACTGCCTAATACCAATATCCTGTTTTCAAAAAGCTGTAATTGTTATTAGTTTTAATTGGGTCTAAAAAGCAAGTTATACAGAAAGGATCCTTATACTTTACCAAATTA
>CAZSJF010000059.1:0-9292 GCA_964606705.1 uncultured Bacteroidales bacterium | reverse complement strand
TGTGTTGGGTGTGTTTGGGGTTTTGTTTGCTTATATACAACTCTGTCATTAACAATAAGCGAACAGAAATATATACCTTTCCCAAGTTTATTATTATTAATGTCTGTACCGTTCCATGTGATGCTGTAATTACCAGGGTTTTGTGTTTTGTCGATCAAAGTTGCCTGTTCTTTTCCTAATATATCGTATATTTTAATTATCACATTCCCTGATTCTATAAGGTTGTAATTTATTCTGACATCCGAGCTGAAAGGGTTGGGATAAACAAAAGCCTGAATATTATTTATGTCTTCTGTATTTGTGATGATGCAATTTCCGGGCATGTTGTCATCCATCCATGCAAGCCTGTCTGTTATCCAGCTTTTCAACCAGTCTACCTCATCCTGATAAGTAGTGCCTACATAATAATTAAACCAAAGATCCAGCCCCAATACAGGCCATTTTTCAAAATTTCTTTGCTGTGCTTCATCTAAATAAGCTACCAGGGAATCGATATCATTCATTATAGTATCAGTATGCAAAGCACCTTGCCTTAAAGACAGCCACCTGCATTTCAGCCGGTTTGCAAAAACGGAGTCTTCCAGCAACCTGTTCCACCAGAAAGGTACATATCCATATGAATCACCTAAATTGTCCTTTTGCCAGCCATCTGTAAGGTAGCTCTCAAATAACCAATGGTCACAATTACCATATGCGATATTATAATCCCATAACGGCCCCATATGAAGTTTACCGTCTTTGCTGTCCTTGTCTTTATACATATAAGTGCTTAACCTGTATCCATCAACATTCCTGCATAATTCGGTTATTATCATATAGTCAATAAATGAACCTTCGGAGATATACTTTGGATATCCTGTTGATGTATCTGCAAAATTTGAACCATAAAGAGCTGTTTCAAAATTATTCATAAAAGTTTTAATATAATTTTTTTGTGCAGTTGCAATATTTTCACAGTCGGGATAATGATATTGAAAATATATGGAAGGTGTGTAATTTGAAGTCCAGCCATCAGTACAGACACCTGTCTCTTTATCAAGTTTTATTATATACCCCCCTGTAAGGCTGTCGCCTGCAAGATCATCAGCATCTAATTTTGAAATGTCAACTCTGTTTTTATCCTGTTTTATTTTTTCCAGTAACACAAAAACGCCATGGTAATCACCATTTAGAAAAAGTTCACAGTATTTTGTTTTCGATGAATACCTGTCTAAATCATTGTATAATTTATAAGTCAGCACATCTCTCATTAAAGTTTTATCATTAAACGGCCCGTATAATATCCAGTCGTTCTCTTCAGGCATACCAAGCAATGAAACATTATAATTTTCTCCAAGAGAATCACGTGTCTCAAAGCCATAAGATTTTTTAGGAAAATATTTTTGTGAAGTAGTCCCTCTTTTTTCAATCCCCACATATCCGTTATAATTGTTATAAGCATCACTGCTGTAATTGGTATTTCCAATGCCATTATCTATTATTCCGACATGTGCAGTTATTTTAGGTTCATCAAGTATCGGCTGCCCGTAGGTATTCATTATCACCAGCGGTAAATTTGAAGTAAAAACAGGCATATTTTCAACATTTTCAGAAAGTGTATCATTATAATGGTATTGATCATTAGTATCCATAATAAAAGCTTTGCAATTATAACTGCCTGTTGTCGAAAAATCTGCTTTGATATTAAATGTATAAGTGTATATTTCATCAGGCTGTATAGCAGCAGTAATAAGTTCAGGGCCAGCAACAGAACCACCATTGACAGAATAGCCTACAAGAATAGAATCCTGAACAGATGCACCCATATTTTTTATTTTGACGGTAACATTTTCATTTGCTGTCAATCCTGTTAATGACTGCGGCATAGTCCAATGATTCAATGACATGTCAAAAGCCGGAGCTGCCCCTATTATTGCAACATTATCAATAAAAACATTATCGCCTTCGCTGTTAACAGAATACATCGGGTATGTATCATAAAATTCACATGAAGACTGCAGTTTCAAAGTAAACGTAGTACCTGCATAAGCAGATAAATTAAAAACTTTACAACTATATAAGTCGCCATTGTCTGTGGGATTAAAATTCGATACAGCGTCCTCATCAGAAATCTGGGTATTATTTACCAGCACTCTGAACCAGCTTAAATCCGCACCGTAGGTATATGTTTGTTTTAAATCAATCCTGAGAAAAACGGAAGAAAGAGATGAAGCATTAACAGTGCAGGTTGCTTTTGCCTGATGGGTAGTACTGTTAATCCATGCGTTTGTCGGGGTAACATTAGGAGTATATCCATACCACCCGGCATCAGAAGAACCTCCTTCAAAATGCAAACCAAAATTACTTGAATTGGCCGCCCTGCTGTCAATAGCTATATCTGCATTGGTACCATGCTGCAAACTAAAATACAGCGAACTTCCACCTTCAAAATTTTCATAAAAAGGAAAAGTACTGATTGTTGTCTGCGATTGATTTTTATTAATAAAAACAATCATCAAAGCTGATAAAATCAAATATCTGTAATTCATAATTTTTGATTTATTATGCTTAACTTATGTAAATATAATAAATTTTTAGTGATTTTAAATAACTATTTCTCAATTTTTTATTTGATTATTCCACGCCGCATTCAACAGCATTGATCAAAACCTCTTCACCGGCTGAACCCGTACTTTTGATATTTATTTTAATTATGCCGTTAACAGGCGTTATTCCTTTAATGACCTTATCAACAGCAATGACAGCATCTTCATTATTTGTCTCATTGATATTATAATCTAAAACAGCCATTGTATCATTTACACTAACATTAATAACAGGGCTTAATGACACTGATTTTAACCGGCTGTCTGTATCAGGATAATCTGCAAATTTTAATTTGACATAATATTTGTGAGCGGGATTGACTGTAAGATATACGGTTATCTGCGGAGCATGGATGCCGTAACGATAAAGTTCCGGTTCATCTGCATTTTCTACAGGGCATTTATTTCTTTCATTAAAATAAAAATATCTGACCAGGTCGTAGCGGTTTTTCCTACGTAACTTGGCACTGTCATTGGTCGTAATTAAAAATCCGTTCGCAGGCATCCATTTATTTCCTTTGCTGTCAGTATAATCTTCATTCTTCACATAACCGAAGATCATTCTCTGTGTATCAGACGGGCCTCCTCCTTCTCCGTAGCCTGATGTTGTTTTTATATCAGAATATTGTATCCCTTTTATATAAATGTTATTCCCTTTTGACAAAGGATTTTTTTCATTCTTCGGAACGATTTTTATCTCATGACTGCTGTCTGACAAGCCGTTGATACTGTATATTATCTGATCTTTAATAGATAAATAATTCCAGCGGTCTATTCCATCTGCCTGCTTCACTCCGTCAACAAACACATCGGCTTTGCCGCCCTGCGGATCTACTTTTCCGACTACCTGTGCATAGTTGCCTGAAAAATTAACCGGTGATAAAATTTCACCTTCATATAATTGTGAACACCCGACATATTCGATATTTGTTTTTCCAGTTATTTTTATTTGTTTCAATCCGTCATGTATGATAAATAAAAGATAATCGCCATTTCCAATCGAATTGTAAAAATAACCATTATGCAAATCGGAAAAACCAATTAATTCCGTTAACTGTTCATTATCACCATATATTTTTTCGGGTTTAAAATTGATCCGTAAAACATCGGCATTATCGGTTTGAGTCCAGATCGGCGGAGAAAATACAGTATAGCTGATACCTTTTTCTGAATAATTTACATTGGTTACCGTTGAAGAAGTACGTACTATGTGATTCTCTCCGGCAGGAGAAAACAGTTCGGGCATCCAGCTTATAATTTTCAGCATATGCCTCATAGCAAAAGGATGCGGGATGCTAAACCATGAGTCGGCGGTTATATTATGTCCGTCAATTCCGTCAATAACAGCACCTGTGGATTTTATATCGTATGTTGAAAGAATGATCATGCGCCTTGCTATTTCGCGCGCCCACTCATTATCACATGAATACGCATAGCTGGCAAATGCCGGAGCATATATCTGAGACGGATAAGAATATGCATCGTCACAGCATATAGGGCTTTCTGCGGTTTGCCATGCTCCGCTGAAAACATCGGCGCTCTCGTAATTATGTTCATACCTGCTTGTAACCCAGTTAAGAGAATTACCAAGTATATTGCGGGCATCAACTTTCCAGTTTGGAAAAACATTCTTGTTTTTAATCATATATTCTGCCGCCCATGCTGCCACAACAGTTTTGCACGGATTAGGCCAGTCCCAGTAATAATGGCCCCAGGCATCCACTTTATACCAGTTTTTAATTACTCTTTCCTGAAAATATTTCTGCCCGTAATCACGTGCTTTTACAATATTATTGTCAGCCCCGGTATATCCCAAGGCAATTATTTCATCCATAAAATTTAATATCATTACGATGCTTCCTGTCAACTTATCCTGTTTCCATGGGATATCTTCAGGATTGGCATACCGGAACCAGGGAGACTGCGTTGTGTCATAGTTGCATTTTGCGGCAAACAGGTCAGCCCAGTGTTTTGCTGCATCAAGATATTTTTTATCGCCGGTAAACTGGTATGCCCGTATCACAGATGTTCCTATCTCGGCACACAGGTCCAGCTGTATAAAACCATGTTCATTGAATTTTCCCAGAATTTTTCCTCTTGTGGGTAAACTTATTGGGAAGCCAGGCCACTCATGAGTTGAATCAGTAAGTGTGTTTTCAAGGATAAAATCAGCAATTAATTTAATATATGCTATTGCTAAAGGGTCTCCGCTATATCTGTAATAGTCAGACATACTTTGTATAATGTTTGTTGCCCGTTGCCCGAAATCTCCATACATCCATATATTATTTGGAATTCCATGTGTCCAGCTGTATGTTGAAGTATCTCCAAGCAAAACTTTTGTGATATTGCCGTCTTTGTCAATGTTCCAGTATGATGAATACAGCCAGTAAGGGGCATCAGTTACAGCTTGTCCCGGAGATGTCCATGGATAACGTTTTAAAATCTCGACAGTCTTTCGTATCCTGTAGTCAAGTTGTCCGTTTTCACCCTGATACCATGGCATAATTATGCCATATTTGTCTGTTACAGCTTCATGAGCATAATATTTTACATTCTGCCCAGAAATATTGCTAAAACACAATACCAATGAAATTAAATATAAGATTCTCATATGATAATATAATGTTAGTTTAATTTTTTGCTAATTTAATTTTAAATTTACATTTTACATTTTAATTTTTACATTTTACATTTTTAATATACCTTTGCTTAACATTCTTAATCAATAAAAAATCATGGCAATACCTGTAATAATGCCCAAACTCGGCCAGTCAGTTGAAAGCTGTATAGTTACCGAATGGTTTAAGAAAAAAGGCGATGAAGTAAAAAAAGGCGATTTACTGCTTTCCGTTGAAACAGACAAAGCTCTTATGGAAATAGCAGCTGAAGCTGAAGGAGTTCTCCTTGAAATATTTTTCAATGAAGGCGATGAAGTTCCTGTGCTGACAAACATTGCCGTACTTGGCAAAAAAGGAGAACCGGCGGAAGAATTCAGGCCCAGAATGAACGCTCAGCAAGGGATTCCTAAATCTGAACTAAAAGAACACGCTGGCAAAAAAGAGGATCATTTTTTTACCAAAACGGAAACACACGAAAATACAGGTGAGATTTTTATCTCTCCGCGGGCAAAAAAGCTTGCTGAAAAGCTTGGTGTGCCTGTAAGTAAAGTTAAAGGCACAGGCCCTTCGGGAAGAATTATTGAGTCTGACATTGAAAATTATGCAAAATCAAATCCTCTTATAACACATACTGCTAAAGAAAAAGCCAAAAGTGAAGATATTTTCATCCATGATGCAGGCACAGGTGCAGGCGGAAGAATTACAGCCAATGACCTTTCCGAGCAAAGCACAGATGAGTTTATCATCAAACCTGTTTCAAATGTACGGAAAATCATTTCGCAGGAGATGTATGAAGCTTTGCAAAATTCCGCCCAGCTTACTTTACATACCAGTGCAAACGCCACAAAGCTCACGGGATTGAGAAACATGGTAAAAGAAAAAAGAAAAGCCAACAGTAATTTTCCCAATATTACAATAAACGACATGGTTTGCTTTGCCGTTGTGAAGTCGCTTGTAAAATACCCTGAAATGAATTCGCATTTTCTGGAAAGCAGGATGAAAACTTTTAAAAATGTTCATCTTGGCTTTGCCGTTGACGTGAAACGCGGACTGATGGTCCCTGTGATAAAAAATGCAGATACGCTATCAATAAAAGAACTTTCGTTTCAGATAAACGATATTGCAAATAAGTGCAAGGAAAATAATATTACTCCTGATCTGCTTTCAGGTGCATCTTTCACCATCACAAACCTCGGTGCATTTGATATAGAAATGTTTACGCCAGTCCTGTCACCGCCGCAGGTCGGAATACTGGGAGTGAATGCGATTACATACAGGCCTGTTGCTGACGACAATGGCAAATTCGATTTTGCCCCATATATGGGATTATCGCTTACTTTTGACCACAGGGCTTTAGACGGTGCCCCTGCCGCTAAATTTCTCAGGGATGTAAAAAAGGAAATTGAAAATCTGGATATTAATTTATAATTAAGCAAAAATGTACGACATAGGAATCATAGGTGCCGGACCTGCAGGATATGTGGCAGCAGAACGCGCCGGACAAAAGGGAATGAAAGTTGTTCTCTTCAACAAAAACCAGCTTGGCGGTGTTTGCCTTAACGAAGGCTGCATTCCTACCAAAACATTGCTGTATACTGCAAAACTGCTTGACAACGCAAAAGAAGGTGAAAAATATGGAATAAATGTAAGCGGCGTGTCTTTTGACTTTGACAAGATCATGAAAAGGAAAAACAAAGTCGTGAAAAAACTTGTTGCAGGCGTAAGCATGTCAATGAAAAAACATAATATAAACCTTGTTGACGCTTTTGCAGTAATAGAAGAAAGAGCCGCAGACCACATCAAAATAAAAGCCAACAATGAAATCTTTGAGTGCAGGAATATACTTATTGCAACAGGCTCCGAGCCTGCTATTCCTCCTATCAAAGGGCTTGACAGAAGCAAAATTCTGACAAACAGGGAAATACTGGAAATTACAGAAATTCCTCAAAGCCTTACTATTATTGGCGGCGGAGTAATAGGCCTTGAGTTCGGAAGTTTTTTTAACAGCATGGGCAGTAAGGTATCAATAATAGAAATGATGCCTGAAATACTGCCGGGAATTGATGAAGATATAAGCAAGATGCTGAGGGCAGAGTACACGAAAAAAGGAATAGATTTTCATTTAAGTTCCAGGGTTACGGAAATACAAGACAATGATGTCATCTTCGAAAAAGACGGAAAACAGGAAGTCATAAAAGGTGATAAAATACTTATGAGTGTCGGCAGGAAACCTGTAATCACAGGCTTAGGGCTTGAAAAACTCGGGGTTGAAATCGTAAACGGTGCCGTGAAAATAGACAATATATGCAGGACTAATATTCCTAACGTCTATGCGGCAGGCGACATTAAAGGATTTTGCCTCCTGGCACATGCGGCCAGCAGGGAAGGTGAAGTTGTGGTCAATAATATTGCAGGAGAAAAGGATTTTATGAGATATAATGCCATACCCGGTGTTGTTTACACAAATCCCGAAGTTGCATGTGTGGGACTGACAGAGCAGGAAGCAAAAAAGAAAAATATTCCTTATAAGGTCAAAACTATGCCTATGGCTTTTGCAGGAAGATTTGTCGCAGAGAACGAGGGCAAGAACGGATTCTGTAAAATACTTGCAGGCGAAAAATATAATGAGATACTTGGTGTTCACATGATAGGAGGAGCCTGCTCTGAAATGATATTCGGCGCAGCAGCAATGATAGAAACTGAACTAAGGACAAAAGATATAGAAGAAATAATTTTCCCTCATCCTACAGTATCGGAGATTATACGTGAAACGATTTTTTCTTTTAATGAATAAACACAGAAGATGCAAAGAAATATATATAGCAAATTCATTTCAGAACTCAGAAATACTATTCAAAAAAGCAGGTATCAAGCCGCAAAATTAGTAAATAAAGAAATACTGCTTTTATATTCTCAGGTAGGAAAAAGGCTTTCTGAAAAAATTAATGCCGAAAAATGGGGCGCCAAAGTATTACAGAATATATCTGATGATTTACAAAAAGAAATGCCAGGATTAAAAGGTTTTTCAGGAAGGAACCTTTATAAAATGGTTCAGTTTTATGATACTTATAAGTTTTTTGAATTCATGCCGTCATCAACGGCAAAAATTAAAAAACAACCTGAATTTATGCCGTCATCAACGGCAAAATTAAAAATCTCTGTAAATAATTTCAAATCATTTGAAACACCTTTCGGTAAAACAACGACTGCTCAAGTAAATATTTTAACATCACAGGAATTTATAAATGTTTTTTTAAGCATTTCTTTCACACATCATGTCTTGCTCTTAAATAAAATACGAAACTGGGATGAATTGTTTTTTTATATGCAAAAATCTGTAGAGAATCAATGGTCTGTTAGCCTGTTACAACATCATATTGAAACAGATTTATTTAGTCATAAAGGAAAAATCAAAAGTAATTTCAAACAGGTATTGCCTGAAAAAATATATCCTCATGCTTTACAGGCTTTTAAGGATGAATATTTGCTTGACTTTATTAATATTCGGGAAGAAGATGTAAAAGATGAGCGAATATTTGAGAATAAAATAGTTGAAAACATTAAAAATTTTATTCTTTCTATAGGCAAGGAATTTGCATTTATGGGAAATCAATACAGGCTTGTTGTAGAAGGAGATGAGTTTTTTGTTGACTTGTTATTTTATCATAGAGAATTACAGTCGTTGATTGCGTTCGAATTAAAAACAGGTAAGTTTAAGCCTGAATATGCAGGCAAAATGAATTTTTACCTTAATGCTTTGGATGAATATGTTAAGCTCCCTCATGAAAATCCGTCAATAGGAGTTATTCTTTGTAGAGAAAAAAATAATACTGTTGTTGAATTCGCTTTTAAAACAATTGATAAACCGATGGGAGTGGGAATATATAAACTGTCAAAGAAACTGCCTGAAAAATACAGAAAATATATTCCGGATTCCAAAACATTGGAAAAAATATTATGATTTGAATATTAATACTTTATTATTATGCCTAAAAACTTATTTATTGACCCGAAAGAAGCAAGAAAAAAAGGAGAGATCACTTTCGGAAAAATCCCTGTCAATCAATACAGCAAAACTGTTGAGGA
>CAZSJF010000058.1:0-11253 GCA_964606705.1 uncultured Bacteroidales bacterium | reverse complement strand
TTTCCGTAATATTCTTCTATATTATAAGGTATCAGGGATGAATCACCTTCTATCCTCATAAAATTAACATCACTAAGAAGTAAAAACGAATAAGTGCTTTTCTTCTGTTTCTCGGTTTGCTTAAAGACCGCATTCAATGAATAATGCTTGTCATTAAAGACATAGAATCCTTCAATGCCGAAGTTACTATAAAAGATATCATCACGCTGGGGATAAATATCACCTTTCAGCCATGAAGGATTAATTATCTGCGGATTACTGATATAAAAACCCTTATATTTCTTGTAAAACAGGTTAAAAAACATCCTGCGCTGGCATACATTAAGTTTCAGGTCGGTATAATATGTCTTGCCGTATATTTTTTCATCTCCGTGAGAACCAGGTATCCTGAAAAAAAGATTAACCCCGATATTTTTATATGAGCCTCCGACACCCCAGTATGTGCTGACATTAGGGTAATAAACAACCTGCTTTGACGATATAGAGTCAATACTGGAAACAGGCTTTAATGCAAAATATATGTTCCTGGATTCAATGGAAGTGCGTAATGTAAACTTCTTGGGAAATGAAGTAATGTAGCTGGTATCAACATCCCTGCCTACAGAAAATTTACAGATAACTATATATCCTAAAAAAAATAATGCTCTTTTAACCATTAAAAAAATCAGAATAATTCACAAAGATATATTAATTTAGCCTGATTAATTTACAAAATATTACATCTTAGTGTTTCTTTGTGTCTTGGTGACTTAGTGGCGTTTTTTAATTTTTGCCACGAAGACTCTAAGACACAAAGGTTTCACAAAGTTTATGAATTAATTAAATTAGTTTCTTAAATAAGTATTATTAAATAATGGATAATTCAGCTTTAATAATAATATTCGGAATTTTAATGCTCATTGTCATTTCAGGAGTGATTAAAGCCAAACCATCATTCGGATTTTTTTCAGAAAAGATAAATCCTGTTTATGAAAGCATTTTAATAAAATATTCCAGATTCTACAGGCAGCTTCCTCCCAAAAGCAGGAGAAAATTTAATTCCAGACTGGAGAATTTTATTGAAAATAAAAATTTTGAAACAAGAGAAAATCTCGAACGTACAGAAGAGATGGTTGTGCTGATATCGGCAGCAGCTATAAAACTCACCTTCGGGCTAGGTGACTACCTGTTTGAATCATTTCCTACAATAATCATTTATCCTGACAAGTATTATTCAAAAGCATCGAAGACATTCAACAAAGGAGAGACCAATCCAAGAGGCGTAATCGTATTTTCATGGGCAGACTTCCTTGAAGGCGACAAATATGATAATGACAATATCAATTTAGGTCTTCACGAGTTCGCTCATGCACTGACCCTGGAATATATGTTTTTAGAAGGAGATCCCAGTATACACGAAGATTGGTATGTCCATAATATTCCCGCTGACACAAAATCATTCTTTGATGAATGTAAATTCAAATCCCATTTTGAAGAATGGAGAGATTATATGAAGAATAATTTCCAGAAGCTAAAGGAAATGCACATTTTCAGGAAATACGCTTTTACGAATTTCATGGAGATGTTCTCTGTATGCATAGAGAATTTCTTTGAAACACCTGATAATCTAAAGAAAGAATTGCCTGAGCTATATGGTATTCTGTGTAAGCTGCTTAATCAGGATCCTTTGTTTCTATACAACAGGACTCCAGAACCTCAGGCATATCAGGAATGACATTGTGACAATTATTAGGATTTAGGATGTAGGATTTTATACTTAGAGATAGTTTAAATTTTTAAAAATATTATATTTGCATGAATATCAAACAGATTAATAAACATAAAAAATATTAGCACATGACAAATGCAATGACTTCAAAAACAGCGATGGAACTTGAAGGCAGATATGGTGCACATAATTACCACCCGCTGCCTGTTGTTTTATCAAAAGGTGAAGGCTTATTCGTATGGGACGTGGAAGGAAAAAGATACTTCGACTTTTTATCCGCATACTCCGCCATAAACCAGGGACACTGCCACCCCAAAATAGTAAACGCCCTCATTGAACAGGCAAAAACGCTGACATTAACATCAAGAGCTTTCTATAATGATGTTCTCGGAACCTATGAAAAATATATCACTGAATATTTCGGTTATGATAAGGTACTGCCTATGAACACAGGTGCTGAAGGAGATGAAACAGCTCTTAAACTTTGCAGAAAATGGGCATACCTGAAAAAAGGAATACCGGAAAACCAGGCTAAGATTATTGTGTGTGAAAACAACTTTCACGGCAGGACGATAACAATAATTTCAATGTCAACAGACCCTGACGCAAGAAAGGATTTCGGCCCTTATACTCCCGGATTTGTTGTCATTCCTTATAACGACCTGAAAGCTCTGGAAAAAGAACTGCAGGATTCCAACGTGGCAGGATTCCTTGTAGAGCCCATACAGGGCGAAGCAGGCGTATTTGTCCCCGATGAAGGTTACATAAAAAAAGCTTATGAAATGTGTAAAGCAAAGAACGTGCTTTTCATCGCCGATGAAGTACAGACAGGCATTGCACGTACAGGCAAGCTGCTCGCATGCGACCATGAAAACGTAAAACCAGACATGCTTATTCTTGGGAAAGCCCTTTCAGGCGGAGTTTATCCCATATCATGCGTACTGGCAAATGATGATATCATGCTCTGCATAAAACCCGGCGAACATGGCTCTACCTTCGGAGGAAACCCCATTGCAGGAAAAGTTGCCATGGCTGCACTTGAGGTGGTTAAAAACGAAAAACTTGCCGAAAATGCCGAAAAGCTCGGAAAAATATTCCGTGAACAAATGAGAAATATAAAATCTGACATGATAGAACTCGTGAGAGGCAAAGGCCTTCTTAATGCAGTGGTCATAAAACCAAGAAACGGCAAAGAAGCATGGGATGTATGCCTTAAGATGAAAGACAACGGACTAATTGCAAAACCTACACACGGCCATATCATACGTTTTGCTCCTCCGCTTGTTATTAACGAACAGCAACTGATGGAAGCATGCGATATTATTAAGAAGTCTATATTGGCGTTTTAGTAAAAAACTAAGTAACGGCAAAAAATTTATTCCATGCAAAAGCCACACAATAACAAGAAAAACTTTTTCCATCATGGAAAAATATTTAAACCAGCTTTTAACTGATATTGCATATTCTGCTGAAAATGTAAGCTGGCCTTATATTGAACAGGAACAGTGCATACATGACTGGATACCGGAAGAGGAGGAAGAAAGAACAGCACCAACCCGTAATCTTGAAGAGTGGACAGGCATCAGCAAGATTCAACTGCCGCCTCCGGAATTATTGTCTGACGAACAGGTTATCCGGTTACTCAACGCATTGAAAAAAATGCTTTCCGCCTATAACTGGTCATTTGTACTCCAGACCTATGTTCCCGAACGTATTCAGTATGCTGCTATCCGTGACAATTTTAACCAGGAAGCAAAAGTGAAACGCTGGCACTATGGATTCTTTAGCCTTTGCCGCCCAGGCACAGAACATGGAAAATGTTCTTTAGGTGAGTATTGCCAATGTCAATATTACGAAGAACTCCTTGCAGGGTTTAGTGATGAAGAACTCAGCCCTGAAGAAGAACGTGCCATGGAATTAGAGTGTGAAATCAAACACCTGAAAAGAAAATACGGCGATGAATGGATGAAATACTATCCCTACCACCTGGATCCTGATTATGACGATAAAGATGGGAATCCATATGACTATGGACTTGGCACGGAAGACGAGGATGAAGAGGAAAATGAAGACTGGTGGCGAAAGTAAAAAAAGAAAATAAAAAAATGATATCCCCGTTCTATGTAGCTTATTCACAAAACAAAAAAAACAGCGTTCGGCATTTTCTGATGCATATAAAGTCTGAACAAAACCAAATCCGCACATAATGGACTTGCACCCTCTGGAAAAATATAACCGTTGTTTTGCTTTTATAAGATTTATTTGTATTTTTGTATTTTTATAGAGCAATCGCTAAAACGTTATGCAACATGATAAAGTGACATAGAAGTATAAAAAGAGAACAGAAACAAAAATAAGATAAACCTTAAAATTAAATTAATATGAAACAGAAAAATAAAAAATGTCTTTACCCATTAATATTAATGGCATTTGTATTAATTTACACGAACAGTTGTAAAAAAGATGATAATACATCAACACAAACAGAGAATACTCTTGTTTTAACAACAACCGCTATAAGTAATATTACAGAAACCACAGCAATATGCGGAGGTAATATAACAAGTGATGGAGGAGCAGCCGTAACAGCAAGAGGCGTTTGCTGGAGTACATCTCAATCACCAACTATATCTGATGATACAACAAAAAATGGCACAGGCACAGGCAGTTTTATAAGCAATATAACAGGCTTAACTATAGACTCAACTTATTATGTTAGAGCATATGCAATAAACTCTAAAGGCACCAGCTATGGCAATGAAGTTTCATTTACAGCAGGAACAGCAATAGATATTGACGGAAACACATACCATATTATAACCATAGGTACGCAAACATGGATGGTTGAGAACTTAAAAGTAACCAAATACAACGATGGCACAGCTATACCACTGGTCACAGATGTAACTGCATGGGACAATCTGACAACACCAGGTTATTGCTGGTATAATAATGATGCAACAACAAATAAAAATACCTATGGCGGCTTATATAACTGGCATGCGGTAAACACAGGCAACCTTGCCCCAAGCGGCTGGCATGTACCAACAGATGCAGAGTGGACAACTCTCGAAGATTACCTTATAGCAAACGGATATAATTACGATGGCACAACAAGTGGAAATAACATAGCAAAAGCGATGGCATCCACAACAAATTGGTCTTCATCAATAACCGAAGGTGCACCCGGCAATACCGACTACCCAACCTATAGAAACAAAAGCGAGTTAACAGTCTTTCCCGGTGGCTATCGTGCCACCATTGGTAGTTTTCACAAAATTGGAGAACAAGGTAACTTTTGGAGTTCTACTGAGAGCACCACGGAATATGCATGGTACCGACGCCTATCGTACGACTACAGCTATGTAAGCAGATACGAAGCCTATAAGGAAGCAGGTCATTCTGTACGATGTATAAGGGATTAATTATTTGACTAAGCATATAAAAAAACTATATTAACAGCGGTTTTCAACTTCAACCCATAGAAACTTTCATATTAAATAAACTGGACATATAATTGCCACATGTTCATATTTTACTAAAAAATGGACATATAATTTTGTTTTATCAAAAAATGGACATATATTTGCAACGTGTCCAATATAAATAAAAAAATGAACATGTATGAAAAGGCCAAATTTTGACAGGAACAAACCATTTAATGCTCTGCCTATACTGCCTCCACAGGAAAAAACAGAAGACAACAAACACATTTTAACAAAACTTGTATCTGTTTCAAGGGCGCTGGCATCGGTAAACATTAACATAATGAGGCTTCCGAATCCTTTTATGCTTGTTAATACAATTGCCTTACAGGAAGCTAAAACATCAACAGAAATTGAAAACATATTTACTACAGAAGATGAATTATATAAAGCTATATCCGATAAAGTTAAAGAAGACAATACTGACCCTGCAACAAAGGAAGTTTTAAGATACAGGGAAGCTCTATGGACAGGCTACAAAAAAATAAAAAACACCGGCAATATTGATATGCAATCAATCATTACAATATTCCAGCAGATAAAAAACACAAAAGCAGGAATCAGGCCGCCGCAAGCCAGAGTTGTCATTAAAAGAGGACAAAGTGAGTTTAAGCCAGGTGAAATCATTTATACCCCTCCGAGAGGAAAAGGAATTGTAGAAAAACTGATGGATAACATGGTAGAATACCTCAACAATGACACAAAATACAAAACCGATCCGCTTTTAAAAATGTGTATAGCCCATTATCAGTTTGAAGCAATACATCCTTTTCAGGATGGAAACGGCAGAACAGGGCGTATTTTCAACTTATTATATCTTGTACAAAAAGGGCTTTTACAGCAGCCTGTGTTATACTTATCAAAATACATTATCCTGAATAAAGACGAATATTACTATAAACTCGGGGCAGTAACACAGCGAAAATCGTGGAAAGAATGGATCATATACATGCTGGATGCTATAGAAAAAACATCAATACTTACTAATAATCTTATTAATGACATACTGGAGCAAATGGATGCAACACTGGAATATGGAAAAACCCAGATAAAGTGGTATAATAAAGAACTAAACGAAGCTCTCTTCTGCCAGCCATATATCAAACAAAAATATGTCAGTAATATTATGAATAAAACTTCCCGCACTACTCTTACCAAATACATGACAGAACTTGTTAATGCCAAGATATTAACACCAAAAAAAGATGGCAAAGAGGTATATTACATCAATGATGACCTTATGAGGATTCTGGAAAAATAATCTATATGAAACAAAATCAATAAAAAGCCACACGTTTTTTGTATTAAATTATTTTTATATATTTTTGCAACAAATTAAAAATTATAAAACAGTATTTATTATGAAGACAAAAATTTTATTACCGGTATTTATAACAGTATGCGGGTTTGTATTGAATGCCCAGCAGATTACTGTTACATTACAGCACAACGGTGTTGCAACAATGTATTACGGAAACAACGGATTTTCTGATGCAAACAGCGCTGCAGTTGACGGAGATACAATTTATCTGCCGGGCAATGCACATTATTCCGGAGTTACTGTATCAAAGAGAGTAGTCATCATCGGCACAGGACACACACCTGATTCAACAACTGCAACAGGGCGGTCATTAATCGAATCGGACATATATTTTGCCGCAGGCTCGGACAGTTCTGTCCTTGAAGGGATTTATACAAACAACAGCATTCATTTCACAAGCAATACCCGTATCAATTATGTCAAGATCAGAAGATGTAATTTTTCCAGCCTTTATTATGACGGAAGCTTTGACACTACCCACACCTGCCTGCAGAATATAATAGAGCAAAATATCATAAGAGGAGAAATTGTCTGTGATAATTCCGATTATCTGACAATCAGAAATAACCTGATAAGAAACAGGATAAGAAATATAACCCAGAATGCTCTTATAGAGAACAATGTTCTTTATTACCAGGTTGAAGGATGGAACTGCTGTGATTATACGCTGTACCTTGTTTATAACAGCCTTGTCAGGAATAATATCTTTTTGCGCTATCCTTCACATAGCAATTGCCATGTGGCAGGAAGCAATAACGATGTTATGAATAATATTTTCCCAAATGCTGATCCTGTCTGTTCAAGCAGTAATTATTCCGATAATTATTTAAGTATAGGAACTGATACTATTTTTGTGGGACAATCCTCCCATTATTATGATTTTGACTACAGTCACGATTATCATCTGAATACTCCTTCTGCATACCCTGGATATAACAACATGGGTGTAGGTATTTACGGAGGAACCGTCCCTTACAAAGAAGGGGCATTACCCATAAATCCCCACATCAGTGAAAAGACTATTGCTCCTGCTACCGACAATGACGGCAAACTGAATATTAACATAAGAGTAAACGCACAGGATAATTAAACTATCTTTTTGTAAGAGGAAGGAAAAAAATGTCAATATGCAAAGTATGAAAAAGATTAATTTCATATTAATATTTATGCTGGTATTTTCAGGGCTTGCAAAGCCGCAGGTTCAGAAAATATGCAGTTATCAGTATTGGTTTGACAACAACTTCAGCAATAAAACAGACAGCATCATCTCAACACCAGTTGCTGATTATACTCTTCAGACGCTGATACCTACCAATAATATTAATACTGGCTTTCATACTTTCCACATCCGGTTTAAAAGCGACAGCAATATATGGAGCGGTGTTATAAGCCGGTTTTTCCAGAAATTACCGGTCGGTTCTCCTCCTGCAAACAACATTGATGCTTACGAGTACTGGGTTGACAATAATTATTCCGGAAAAATCACTGTTAATGTCAGTGCCGGAGAAAATTTTCAGCTTATAGACAGCATCCCCTTCAGTTCATTGGCAAACGGGCTTCA
This sequence comes from uncultured Bacteroidales bacterium, assembly GCA_964606705.1. Taxonomy (GTDB): domain Bacteria; phylum Bacteroidota; class Bacteroidia; order Bacteroidales; family CAZSJF01; genus CAZSJF01. The sequence continues at coordinate 3,178 of CAZSJF010000058.1, read as the reverse complement.
CACCTTTCACATCAGGTTTAAAGATGAACGCGGGCAATGGAGCAGTGTGCAGAGCCAGTTTTTCCAGAAATTGCCATCTGAAAGTTCTTTTACCGCCAAGATAACATCATATGAATACTGGGTTGACAATAATTACTCCGGAAAAATTTCAACAAGTATATCACCTGTTCAGAATTACCAATTGCTCGACAGCATCCCCTTTGCATCTCTTGTCAATGGATTACACACTTTCCATATCAGGTTTAAAGATGAACGCGGACAGTGGAGCGGCGTGATAAGCCAGTTTTTCCAGAAACTACCGGCAGAAAGTTCTTTCAATGCTGAGATAACATCGTATGAATACTGGATTGACAATAATTACTCAGGAAAAATTTCAAACAATATATCGCCTGTTCAGAATTATCAGTTATTGGACAGCATCTCTTTTACTTCACTTGTTAACGGATTACACACTTTCCATATCAGGTTTAAGGATGAACGCGGACAATGGAGCGGCGCGATAAGCCAGTTTTTCCAGAAACTGCCTTCAGACAGTTCCTTTGATGCTGAAATAACTGAATATGAATACTGGATTGATAATAATTATTCCGGAAAAGTTTTATCCGGAATTTCGCCTGTTCAGAATTACCAGTTACTTGACAGCATTCCGTTTGCTTCACTTACAAACGGATTGCATACATTTCATATCAGGTTCAAAGATGAACGCGGGTTGTGGAGTAATGTGCTGAGCCAGTTCTTCCAGAAACTGCCTTCAACAACGTCAAATATTCCTAACCTTATCACAGCTTACACTTACTGGATAGACATGGATGACTCAGCTACGACCTATGTTAAACTACCTGTTCCGGTAAACCCTTATAATCTGATTGCAGATCTTGACCTGAAAAACATTCATAAAGGAAACCACGAGATCCATTTTCAGTTTCAGGACACGTTAAAACAATGGAGTTCTGTTCTGACCGACAGCATTTATAAATACCCCACAGTAGTCGCTGATTTCTCAGCAAGCGACACATTATTTTGCGATTCAGGGTTAGTAACCTTTACCAACATAAGTTTTGATGCTGATACTTTCCTGTGGAAATTTGACGACAGTACGACAAGCAACCTGACAGACACATCGCATTTTTTCAATACTTGCGGCACTCATCCTGTAATGCTTATTGCCGCTGACACTACAGAAGGAGTCGTTGACACCCTTATCATTAATATCACCGTTGCACCAACTCCGACAGTGAATATAGGCAACGATAATGCCTTCTGCTATGGCAACAGCATAACTCTTGATGCAGGTAATCCCGGCTCTTCATATTCATGGTCTGACGGCTCTACCACATCCACAATAAATGCAGACAATACGGAACAATATAGCGTTGAAGTTACCACTCCTTTCGGCTGTTCAAATTCTGACACAATAAACATCACTGTTTGCGATCTTCCCACTGCTGATGCAGGTGATGACAGCACTATATGCGAAGGGCAATGCGCCACACTGACTGCTTCGGGCGGCACTTCATATCTATGGAATACGGACGAAACAACTCAGGAAATGATAATATGCCCGGGAACGACAAACACATATTCTGTCACTGTGACAGACATCAACGGCTGTGAGAATTCAGATGAAGTGGTAATCACTGTCAATACACTGCCAACAGTAAACCTTGGCAATGATACTATAATTCCATTCGGCAACAGCATTACACTTGACGCAACAACAGCAGGTGCAACTTACCTGTGGTCAACAGGAGAAACAACTTCCTCAATTACAGCAGACTCCTCCGCCAACTATTCAGTTGTTGTTACAAAAGACAGCTGTTCGGCTTCCGACACTATAATGGTAACTGTAGCTGTTGACATACAGGAGATAATGGCATTAAACTACAATTTTGAAGCATACCCAAATCCATATAAGGAAAGTACAAACATCAGCTATAAGTTAAATTCAGAAACTCATATAAAACTTGAAATCATCAATGTTCTCGGAGAAAAGATAGAAGTGCTCGCTGATGAGGAACAGCTCCCCGGGAAACACACTTACACATTCAATTCAGGCAACATCTCAAACTCTGACGGCATTTACATTATAAAACTGCATATCGGCAATAACCTGATAACAAAGGAAATTGTAAGAATAAAATAATTTACCCATTTCTACTATCATAATTGGATTTGAATTTAAAATACCCGCCTTCTGAACCCTGCTCATGTGAGGTTTGTGTTAATTATTGCAAACGCCCAGGCTGGTGGACTGTTGAAGAAGCAGAAAAGGCTGTCGCTGCAGGATTTGCAAAACGCATGATGCTGGAAATTTCTCCTGAAAAGGATTTTGGAGTGTTATCACCCGCTTTTAAAGGAAATGAATGCAATTATGCATTGCAGATATATGCGGGACAAGGTTGCACTTTCCTGCAGAACGGACTGTGCGAATTATTCGGAACAGGATTTCAACCACTGGAATGCATGTTCTGCCATCACGAACGCACAGGAGAAGGGATAAAATGCCATGCAGATATTGAAAAAGAATGGAACACCCCGTATGCAAAAAGAGTAATAGTAAAATGGGGCAACCTGACAGGATTCTGGCAACAACAGGGAATTATATTAACTGAAAAATAAAACATTCTCAACGTTTATCAAATACTATCCAGAAAATTTTTAAGATCATCTTCTGATTCAAGTTCAAACTTCTTACGTAAACGGTACCTGCTGGTATTCACACTCTTTTGTTCAATATTCAGCAACAAAGATATCTCCTTTGAAGACATTCCCAATCTTATCAGCGTACATAACCGCTTCTCGTAAATTGTCAGTTCAGGATATTTTTCATATAGTTTCTTATAAAAACTCTGACTGATTTGTTCTATATGCTGCTCAAATTCATTCTGATCTTTCTCAAAAATTAAATTTTTGTTTATTAATTTTATAATTTCATTACTACATTCATATACTTTTTTATCATCGTAATTAATACTCATTCTTTTGACATCAAGTAATAAATTATTTAGAAAATTATTTTTTTCTATAATATGTGTTGCCATATTAACCAATTCATTGTCTTTATATTTAAGAGTCTCATTTAAATGGAGCTCCTTTATCCTTGATGTTTCTATTTCTGCCTGATTTTTCTTTATTCTCAGTTTTTGCTGGCGATAAATAAAAAAAGCAATCGTAAATA
>CAZSJF010000057.1:0-11353 GCA_964606705.1 uncultured Bacteroidales bacterium | reverse complement strand
TGTGTTGGGTGTGTTTGGTGTTGTTTGTTTTCCTGTCATTTATATGGACAGGATAATATCCCTGAATTTGAACGAGGCTTATTATGGGTTACAGTTACAGATTCAAATGCGAAACCCATAAGTCCTAATAACAAAACAACTCTTAATCAAAACTTAAATCAACTATTTGCTAATTTTAATGTAATTTCGTATACTCAGGCTATGCCTTTTGCAAAAACACCGCAATTACGAGATGTTTATGAAATAAAATGTGATTGTGATGAAGAAATATTATTAGAACAACTTAACTTAAATTTCAGGAATCAAATTTTATTAATCGAAAAAAGGCCTAACCCAATTTTATTATATGATCCTGTGGATTATATGTGGTTTTTAACGACACAAAATCCTACTGAATGGTTGTGGCATTTAAAAAAAATTCAAGCAGATTTAGCTTGGGACATTACAAAAGGTGATACAAATATCAAAATAGCTGTAATTGATAATGGTTTTGATTTAAGTCATCCCGATTTAGTAGGGAAAATTTACCCTCAATATGATTTCTATACGGGTGGAATATTACCGGATCAGGACCATGGAACTTCTGTTGCAAGTTTTTTAGCGGGTGAAACCACAGAAATTGGAAATGTTTCTAATGGACAATTAGCTTCAGTAGGATTTAATTGTAAAATGATGGTTTCCGCTGCTATGGGTTCTCAAGCTGCTCTATATGCAAGTACTGTTAAAGGGGCAAAAATAATTTCGATAAGTTGGTATTATAGTTGCAGTTCTAATACTACTGACTTGGCAATTGAACAAGAAATTTTAAATAATGGAACCGCAATAATTAGGGCAGCTGGAAATGGAAATATACATTGTGGTGGAAACCGACTCTATCCATTTTCTGGATTGGAAGATGACAGAGTGATAGTGGTAAGTAGTACCGATAAGGATGATAATCATCAAAATATTAATCCTGGTGGTACCACTAATAGTGATTATCCTCAAGTTGATATTTGTGCACCGGGTTATTGCATTATGGGAGCTAAATCTACAAAAGGAGGAACAGTTCCATGGCCTTATTATGGATACTGGGGAGGTACTTCTCAATCTACTCCAATTGTTGCAGGAGTCGCAGGTTTGATGTTGTCCGTTAATCCTTGTATAGGAAACAAAGAGATTCAGGAAATTATAAAGCAAACTGCGGATCCAATCATAGACGCTTCAAATTATCTTGGTGAAGTTGGTGCAGGTAGAATTAATGCATATAAAGCTGTACAATCTGCAAATTTGGATGATTATGAAATAAATTATGGGGAAGATGTAACATGGTCATATATAAAAAGTGTAAATAACTTCATCCATATTCACACAGGAGGAAAATTAACTATTAAATCAAAGGTATATTTAAAAGAAGGTGCTATAATAGTAATAGAACCAGGAGGAAAACTAATATTAGATGAATGTACACTAACTAACGCATGTTCCGGTACCATGTGGCAAGGCATAGAAGTATGGGGCGACAAAAGCAAACCTCAGACAGCAACTTATCAGGGAGTGATAGAGTTGAAAAACGGAGCAGTAATAGAAAATGCCCGTGAAGCCATAAGGACAATAAAAACAAATGAAGATGGTACACTGAATTGGGCTTACACAGGTGGCATTATAAAAGCGGAAAACAGCACTTTCAGAAACTGCCGCAGAGCAGTGGAATTTTTATCATATCACAACATACATCCTGTTTTAAATATAGAAATTTCCAATAGGAGCTATTTTAAGAACTGTACCTTTGAAACGACAGGACTGCTGAACGATCAAAGTACACTGCCGTACGCTTTCGTTACGATGTATGATGTCAGAGGAATAGGATTTTACGGCAATACATTCAGAAACACAGCCATAGACAAATATGTAACAGACCTGCGCGGTAAAGGAATATTAAGCATAGATGCAAATTATTATGTAACGCCGTTATGCACTGCCCCAGATATCTTGCCATGCCCCCAGCAAAATTTAATACCCAACACATTTGAAAACTTGTACTATGCAATAGAATCAAGCTCCACAAACCCTGCTATTACATTAACAATAGATGATAATGATTTCAAAAACAACTATCGTGCTGTGCTTTTAAAAGGAATAGACGATGCAACAGTGATACGTAATAAATTTGATGTAGGAAATTCTATTGTAGGAACGGGAGGTTCTTGTGGTATATACTTACATAGATGCAGCAATTATCAGGTAGAAGAAAACAATTTTTATACTACACATGACGGTGCACTCGGGGTTGTAATAGACAGTTCCGGTACAGATGCCAATATGCTTTATAAAAACACATTTAAAGATTTGTATGGAGGTACACAGGCACAAGGTAAAAACAGCAACATTCCGTTTGATAACAAAGGGCTACAGATAAAATGTAATAAGTTTTCGGATATTTTCATAGGTGACATTATTATTACTTCGGGATCAATAGCAAAAGAACAGGGTTATTGCAGCAGTGACACAAAAACACCTGCAGGCAATCAGTTCAGTCATACATGCAATTTTCCCTTTTGGGGGGATATATCTGCAAAAAACACTGTATCTGCATTTAATTATTATTTTCATCCTGATCCAGTTACCGCTCCTGAGTGTTATAATACTGATATTATAAGCGGATATGTGTGCACAACCCTTTTTAACGAAGCTAACTCCTGTCCCTCACACATAAACGGCAATACACCTCTATATCTTAAATCTCAAATATCCAATTATATAGCCCAATCAGAAAGCCTCAAATCACTTATTGACGGTGGAAATACACAAAATTTGCTTAACAAAATTAACAGCAATATGTCAGATGGTACGCTTAAAAATGTTTTACTCAGTGCATCGCCTTATTTGTCGGATATAGTGCTTACTTCTACTATAAATAGAAAAATTTCATTACCCCCGGGAATACTTAAGGATATTATTATTCCAAATTCGCCTGTTACAACTCCTGTTATGAACGTTATAAATACAAAGTCATTGCCCACAGGTATAAAACAACAGATTGAGGCAGCCCAAACAGGTGTTTCGGCTCGAAGCATACTGGAAAAACAAATAACAGAATCTGAAACGCAGGCAACACTGCTGAAAGGAGAACTAACCCGTTTATATATAAACGACACAACGACCAACGGAATATATGATATAATTCCTTTCCTCGCCACTTTGCCTGACAAAGATTCAAAACAACAGCTTGCTGAATCATACATTATGACAGGCAACTATACACAGGCAAAGACACTACTCGCCCAAATACCACGACAAAACAGGGAAGACAGTTTATTTTATACGTACTACAATCTTTTATCAGACATATATCTTTCAGAAAAAACACTTTTTGAGATTACACAGGCACAGGAACAAACAATAAGAAATATAGCTGTTTCACAATCCAAAGTATCTGAAAATGCCCGTGCTATACTGAATTTATTATACAAAGAAAGAATCCCTGAAATAATAGAGAAGTTGGAATCACCGGATATGCATACTATAACAGGAATATTAACAGATCCATCCTCAAATCCTGTTGCCGGTACTTCGATTTTTCTGATTGATACAAACAATAATCAGATAGCCAATATCACACCTGTTGTTACAGATAATATGGGCAGGTTCGTATTCAAATATAATGAACTTCAGCAACTAAATCAAAGTACATTATATGGTTTTGAAGCAGTAGGCAACTTTAAAATAAAAGACAAAGTATTTAAAACAATAAGTGAATGGATTAAAAGCCCTATTGAACTTACACTGAATAATGTATATGAAGCATGGGTGCGCTATTACTCGGGAGCCGATTCGTTATATGATATAGCTATGTCTGTGGATGCAGACAAAAACGTATATGTTACAGGGACGAGTCATTTACAGGATAATAAAGTAGAAATAGTAACTATAAAATACGATAAACAAGGGAATGAGATGTGGATACGCCATTTTAACGGGCCAGCAATGGTGGACTTTGCTGTAGGACTGATAGTTGATAAACAAACGGATAATGTATATGTGGCAGGAAACAGTAGAAGTGTAAATAGCGATTTTGACTGGATAATAATAAAATACACTCAAGATGGTGATTTAGAATGGATAAATCGTTATGATGGACCTGCACATTTTTATGATAATGTAAGAGCGATAATACTTGACAATTCAGGGAACCTATATGTAACTGGTTCTTCCAGTGTTATAGTAAGCCATGGAACTTATAAATTTGCGCTAAGCAAATATACAACTATAAAATATGATTCTACAGGTTTAGAAAAATGGAAAGCAGTATATGACACGTTAACTGTCAATTATTCAGAATCAATCTCTAATGCCATAACAGTAGATGATTTAGGAAATGTATATATAACAGGGGTTAATTATCCGGATTCTTATTCAAATAATCAGCCTAGTTTTACAACTATAAAATATGATTCAACAGGAAAACAGCTTTGGGCAAAAGGCTATATGAACAATAATATTTATGCAAAAGGAATAGCAGTAGACAGAAACTATAATGTATATGTAACAGGCTTTGATATTGAAAATTCAAATATTGGATTTGACTATATAACAATAAGATATGACTCTGCAGGAAACGAAAAATGGATAAGGCATTATAACGGGATAGGCAGTGGAAATGACTTAGCTGAAGCAATAGGAATAGATTCATCAGAATGTGTGTATGTAACGGGAACAAGTTATATAGGTCCCGGTGATGAGGATGACAATATAATAACCATAAAATATGACTCCGAAGGAAACGAAAAGTGGTTACGTAATTATAGCGGGCTTTTTAATGGCCAAAATATTCCAGTGGCAATGGTAGTAGATAATGTCGGGAATGCTTATGTAACAGGATATACTTATGCGGGAATATATACAGACGAATACGGCGAACATGAGGATAGAAACTATATAACAATAAAATATGATAAAGACGGAAATAAAATATGGGATATAATATATATGGGGCAAATCCGAGGGAATGATATTCCATACGATATATGTATTGATGAAGAAAATAATGTATATGTAGTAGGTTATAGTATAGGATTTGGGAATATATATTTATTTACCACTGTAAAATATGTACAAAAATAGACACAAAAATTTATAAAATATGAAATACAAAGGATTATTAGCAGTAACAGTATTAATAGCTATACAGACGTATGCACAGACTACAGAGCAGATAGAAAAAATTAAATGGGACGGCAACAGGACGGATAAAATAGTTCCACTAATGAAGCCTGAGAAAAAAACTCTGATAGAGTATAACAATAAGCTATATGAAACAGGTGGCGTTGTTAATCCTGATGGCAGTACTTCGACATATTTCAGAAAGTCCAATGAAAATCAAACAAATACTGCAGTAAATTCCAATAATATCGGAAATACAGATAATAACAAATCTTTAACCGAACAAAATATACCAGCAGCGGAAGAATATGAAGTTACAGTTGCGCCAAATCCATACCAGACATCAACAATGATTTCCTATATCCTTCCAAAAACTACTGATGTAAATATTGAAGTGTATAATATCACAGGGCAAAAAATCGCAATAATAGTTAACGAACAACAACAAAAAGGCATATACAAATATGAGTTTTCTGCAAAAAATTCAGGCTACTCGACAGGAAACTACATATTAAAAATCAAAATAAACCAAAAAATATTTAATTACAATCTCGTGGAAATGGATAAATAATTTTTGAAAATTCGATTAATCAAGACAAAAAAATATCATTGTTGACATTAACATCTGACATAATAAACATATAAAAATGAACAGAAAAGAACTTTTTAATATTATCGTTTCAAAAAAATCTTTTTTATGTGTCGGCCTTGACACCGATATAAATAAGATTCCGAAGCATTTGCTTAAATATGAAGACCCTGTTTTTGAATTTAACAGGCAGATAATTGATGCCACGGCTGATATTGCTGTAGCATATAAGCCTAATCTTGCTTTTTATGAAAGCAACGGTGTTAAAGGGTGGGCCAGCCTTGAAATGACAGCAAAATATCTTAACAAGTTTAAAAACAAAATATTTACCATCGCTGATGCCAAAAGGGGCGATATAGGCAACACTTCCGCACAGTATGCAAAAACATTCCTTTCTCCCGAAGAGCTTGATTTTGATGCCGTCACTGTTGCTCCATACATGGGAGAAGATTCTGTAACGCCTTTTTTGTCATATAAAGACAAATGGGTGATACTTCTTGCACTTACATCCAATAAAGGTGCTGAGGATTTTCAGTATAATAAAGATAATTCAGGCAACAGGCTTTTTGAAACCGTGCTGAAAAAAGCCAGAGAATGGAGTAATGAAGACAACCTGATGTTTGTTGTTGGTGCCACAAAAGCTGATATGCTAAGCGATATCCGTAAAATTGTACCTGACCATTTTTTGCTTGTACCCGGAATTGGCGCTCAGGGTGGCAGCCTGGAGGAAGTTGTTAAATACGGTATTAACAAACAATGTGGGCTGATAGTCAATTCTTCAAGAAACATAATTTTCGCTTCGGCAGGAGAGGATTTTGCTGAAAAGGCACGTGAAGAAGCCTGTAAAATACAGCAGGAAATGGAGTCGCTCCTTAAAAAATATAAAATACTATAAGATATCCTCAACAATAAAATTCCACTCGAATTTATCGGGTTCTTCCCCATGCTGTATGGCTTGCAGGCGTTTGTATAATTTAGTGGAAACAGGCCCTGCTTTTCCGTCTTTGCAGTATTCATAGACCTTGCCTGTTTCCCTGTCAACGATTTTCTTGATAGGAGAAATTATAGCTGCAGTACCGCAGGCACCTACTTCCTCAAATTTATCTAATTCTTCAACAGGAATAGGCCTTCTTTCAACATCCATTCCCATATCTTTTGCTAATTCTACGAGGCTCTTGTTTGTAATAGAAGGTAAAATAGAATCTGACTTTGGTGTGATATACTTGTTGCCTTTTATAGCAAAGAAGTTGGCAGGGCCGCATTCGTCAATATAATTTTTTTCTTTTGCATCTAAAAACATCACTGAAGTGAAACCTTCTGTCTGTCCTCTTTTCAAAGCCCTGAGGCTGGCAGCATAATTTCCTCCCACTTTGATATTGCCTGTGCCGAGTGGGGCAGCACGGTCGAAATCTCTTACTATCTGCATTGATACCGGATTAAAACCTTCCTTAAAGTATGGGCCTACCGGTGTTACAAATACCATGAACAGATATTCTTCAGCAGGTTTAACGCCTACCTGCGGGCCTGAGCCTATCAGCAAGGGCCTTATATATAATGATGCACCCGAGCCATAAGGAGGGATGTATTTCTGATTCAGGTTTATTGCTTTATAAACAGCTTCTTTAAACAGGTCAAAAGGCACTTTAGCCATTAAAATCCCGTCTGCCGAACTGCCCATTCTGCTGCAATTTTCATCCATCCTGAAAACACGCACTTTGCCATCCTTGCCTCTGAATGCTTTCATGCCTTCAAATGCTTCCTGTCCGTAATGCATTACTGTCGCAGCAATATGCAGATTAACAGTTTCAGAATCCGAAACCTCAGCTTTTCCCCATTGCCCGTTTCTCCAGTAACATCTGACATTATAATCCGTTTTTAAATATCCAAAAGGCAGATTTTTCCAGTCTATATTTGCCATAATTATTGGTTTTTTAGATTATGAAATAAGATTACTATGCGAATGTAATATATTTAATAATGTTTTTCAATACGTATTTTACTTAAAATTTAAATTGCTTTGAAGCAAATATCTGTTTTTTTACAAAATAAAAATATATTTTTGTATTAACTTAATCGTATTAACTTTAGGGTTCTCATAAAAACTTAATATATGCACTTTTTATATCCTTTTTTTCTGTTTGCTTTCGTCTTAATTGCTATTCCTGTCATTATTCACCTTTTCAATTTCCGCAGGTTTAAGAAGATATATTTTTCCAATGTCAGGTTTTTAAAGGAGTTGAAACAGGAAACACAGAAAACCTCAAAGCTGAAGCACCTGATGGTCCTGTTGTCAAGGATTCTTGCTGTAACATGCCTTGTTATTGCTTTTGCCCAGCCGTATATTCCTTCAAAAAATCAGAAAAAAGCTGTAAACACAAACGCAAATGCGGTAAGCATATTTATTGACAACTCGTTCAGCATGGAAAATCTGTGCGATAACGGCAAACTGCTCGATGAGGCGAAAAACAAGGCAAAAGAGATAATATCTGCATATAATCCGTCTGATGTGTTTCAGATTCTGACAAACGACTTTGAAGGGAAGCACCAGAGGCTTGTAAGCAGGGAAGAATTTCTTGAAATGCTTGAAGAGGCCGATATCTCTCCCAACAGGAAAAATATCTCGGAAATAATTTCGCGGCAGGAGGATTTATTACATTCAGCCGCAACAAAAAACAAGGTAATCTATATAATATCTGATTTTCAGAAAACCTTTTCCGACATCAGAAATATCACTAACGACACTACTGTCACAATATACCTGATACCTGTCAAAGCAAATAAGATAAGCAATGTGTTTATTGATTCCTGCTGGTTTTACGCTCCTGTTCAGCAAATTAACCAGAATGTGAAATTATTTGTCAGGGTAAAGAACAATTCTGATGAAAATCTGGAGAAATACCCTGTTAAACTCTATATTAACAAGCAGCAGAAAGCCCTTGCAAGCCTTAATATAAATGCTCACAGTAAAGAAGAAGCCCTCCTGCAGTACACTATACGTGAAACAGGTATTCAAAGCGGGGTAGTAGAAATAAATGATTACCCGATAACTTACGATGATAAATTCTTCTTTTCCTACAATGTTTATAACAACATTAAAATATTGATCATCAATGGTAAAGGAAAAGAGAATGTTTTTCTGAACACTTTTTTTAAAAATGATTCTTCGTTTATAGTTCAGAGTTTTTCCGAGCAGAATATAGATTATTCTTCCTTTAAAAATCACAGCCTGATAATACTTAATGAGATAGACAATATCCCGTCAGGGCTGTCTCAGGAGCTGAAGAATTTCATTACAAACGGAGGAAGCATTATGGTTTTACCGTCAGAAAAAATTGACATAGGGAATTATAAAGAATTTCTTACTTCTGTCAATTCGGATTATTATACGGAATTAGATACAAATGAAACCAGGGTTGAAAAGATAAACCTCAGCAGCAGCATATATTCGGATGTTTTTGAAAAAATCCCGCAGGCTGTAAATCTGCCTAAAGTATCTATACATTACAGGATTCAGGCACAGACCCGTTCTCAAAAGGAATATCTGCTGAAAACAGAGGGCAATGAGGATTTTTTAAGCCTCAACTTTAACGGAAAAGGTAAAATATATCTGTCATCTGTACCATTAGACCTGAAATTCAGCAATTTTGCAAAACATCCTGTATTTGTTCCTACAATGTATAAAATAGCCCTGCTCAGCACATATTCAGACAAACTTTTTTATACGATAGGCAATGATGAGATAATAGAACTGAAAAATGTTAATTCAACAGGAGAAAATATTTTCAGGATTAAAAATATTGATAATGATTTTGCGATAATCCCGGAATACAGGAATATAGATGCAAAAACCTGCCTGCTGGTACATAATCAGATAAAAGAAGCTGGAAATTATTATGTGTCTTCGGGCAACGAAAATATCACAGGTGTATCTTTTAATTATGACAGAAAAGAGTCTGATATGGAATATTACAAAGCGGATGAACTGATGGGTCTGGCTGAAAAAAGCAGGTTCAGCAACATATATGTTGTAGAGCCTAAGAACAGGCCTATGGAAAAATTATTAAATGAATTGAACCAAGGTGTTAAATTGTGGAAGTTATTTATTATTTTAGCACTCGTTTTTTTAGGTGCTGAAATAGCTTTATTGAAATTTGTAAAATGAGCAACAAAAACAAAAATACAGGGAAAGGTCCGGAAGAGGAGTTTCAGAACGAAAAGGAAGACGTCAATACGACAAGTGAACTGCATAAGATCATACATTTATCTGATATGTATGAGAACTGGTTCCTTGATTATGCCTCTTATGTAATACTGGAAAGAGCTGTTCCTGATGTCTCCGACGGGCTTAAACCTGTTCAGCGGAGGCTCCTTCATGCAATGAAGGAACTGGATGACGGCAGGTACAACAAAGTTGCTAATATTATAGGGCACACCATGAAGTATCACCCTCACGGAGATGCATCTATCGGAGATGCACTGGTACAGCTGGGGCAGAAAGATCTAATAATTGACACACAGGGCAACTGGGGCAATATCCTGACAGGTGACAATGCTGCCGCACCGAGGTATATTGAGGCAAAACTTTCGAAATTTGCAGTTGAAGTCCTTTTCAACCATAAAATAACGAAATGGAAGTCTTCTTATGATGGCAGGAACAAAGAGCCTGTTGCTCTGCCTGTTAAATTTCCGTTATTGCTGTATCAGGGGGTTGAAGGTATTGCTGTAGGGCTGGCTTCAAAGATACTGCCGCATAATTTCAACGAACTTATAGACGCTTCAATAAGCATACTGAAAGGCCATGATTTTGAGATTCTGCCCGACTTCCCTACAGGAGGAATGGCCGATTTTTCAAAATACAACGAAGGAATACGCGGGGGAAAAATCAGAAGCAGGGCAAAGATACAGCAGTTAGACAAAAAAACACTTGTTATTACTGAAATCCCTTTCGGTACAACCACATCATCCCTTATTGACTCAATCGTTGCTGTTAGCGAAAAAGGAAAAATCAAGATCCGCAAGATAGAAGACAATACTGCCGAAAATGTTGAAATCCTCATACATCTTCAGCCCGGTGTTTCCCCTGACCTGGCAATTGACGCCCTTTATGCTTTTACCAGCTGCGAAAATTCCATATCCCCCAACAGTTGTGTTATTGAAAATAATAAACCTAAATTTTTAAGTGTTAAAGATATCCTGAGAATATCCACCAATAACACTCTTGACCTTTTGAAGAAAGAGCTGGAGATAAGGAAAAAAGAACTGCAGGAACAGATATTTTTTACATCTCTGGAGAAAATATTCATAGAGAAACGCATATATAACAGCATTGAGAAATGCGTAACATGGGAAGCCGTCATAGAAACTATTGATAAAGGCCTCAAACCTTTCAGAAAGAAGTTTTACAGGGATATAACCACTGATGACATTGTCAAACTGACAGAAATAAAGATCAAACGCATTTCAAAATACGATTCCATAAAAGCCGATAAACATATTGAGGAAATACATATTGAACTGGGTGAAGTTAATAACAACCTCAAACACCTTATAGATTATGCTGTAAATTACTTTAAGCAGATCAAGAAGAAATACGGCAAACCCCACCCAAACACACCCAACACA
>CAZSJF010000056.1:0-11412 GCA_964606705.1 uncultured Bacteroidales bacterium | reverse complement strand
GATTTGCTTTTTATAAGGTATGCGGTTTCTTCCAGCTTTTTACTGACGTTATAAATGTCGTTGTTATTGCATTTTTGTGTGACCTTATGATCAAATATGTTTAGGATACTAAGTTCATAATTGAATATTTTTGCAATAATTACAGCATGCTGTATGGCACAGATACTTTTTTCGGAAAAGTCAAACGGGACAAGAATACTTTGTTTCGGGGTATCAGACATCTCTGCTGTAAATTTTTATAAAAGTACAAAAATATATTTATTCAGAAAGTTAATAAAAAACTTGACAAGTTAAAAATAATATAGTATATTAGTACCTAAATACCAAAATAAATTATGAAAAAAGAAGAAATATTTGTAGAAAACCTGAAATGCAGAGGATGTGCCAATACAATTAAAAGGACATTGGAAAAATTTCAGGAGGTGAAGAAGATAGAGGTGGATACCTTTACTTCTTCCGTGTTAATAGAATATGAAAGCGGAGAAAATATGAGGCAGGAATTTGTTGATAAACTTGCCAGGCTGGGTTATCCTGAAGCAGGCAAGGGTAATGTTAAAAATTATTTGCGTTCATATGTAAGTTGCGCTGTTGGCAGGATGAAATAATATTTTCAGTAAGCAATTACTTTGCGATCATAAAATTTTTACTTAGCTGCCTGTTATCTGTATCTATTTTTAAAATATAAATACCGGAAGACAAATTGCTGACATCTATATCCAGCCTGTTTTTTCCTGTACTTTGAAAATAAAATTTATTATAAATATTTTGTCCAAAAATATTATATACAGATAATTTAACTGCAGAGTTTTTTGTTGAATTGAATTCTGCAAATAGTTTATTTTTAACGGGGTTTGGACAAATTAATAAATCTGAGGTGTTGTTTTTAATATCACCAGTGTTTGTGATTATTGAAATATTAAATCCCGCCAAATAATGTTGACAGATTCCGTCAATACTCGTAAAACTTCCACCTATATATATTTCGCTTTCACTTATGGTAATTGAATATACATAATCACTTGCATTCGGATCCCATGTAATATCTGCAGTTCCTGTAGTGTTGTTGAGTTTAGCAATATGATTTCTGTACTGTCCTCCTATATTATTAAACCGTCCACCTGCATAGATGTCGTTTTCACTTATGGCAATTGAATTTACTACATTATTTGCATTTGGATCCCAAATGGGGTCAGCAGTTCCTGTAGAGTTGTTAAGTTTAGAAATATAATTTCTATCCTGTCCGCCTATATTATAAAACCATCCACCTGCATAAATATCGTTTCCACTTATAGCAATTGAATTTACATCATCACTTGCATTTGGATTCCATGTGATATCAGCAGCTCCTGTAGAGTTGTTAAGTTTAGCTATATAATTTCTGTCCTGTCCGCCTACATTTTCAAATGCACCTGCAATATAAATATCATTTCCACTTATGGCAATTGAATATATATCATCATTTGCATTAGGATCCCATGTAATATCAGCAGCACCTGAAGTATTATTGAGTTTAGCAATATAATTTCTATTCTGTCCGCCAATAGTGTTAAAGTTTCCTCCAACATATATGTCATTTTCAGTTATGGCGATCGAATTTACCCAATCATTTGCATTAGGATCCCATGTAATATCAGCAGCACCTGAAGTGTTATTAAGTTTAGCAATATGATTTCTGTCCTGCCCGCCTATAGTGGTAAAGTATCCACCTAAATAAATATCATTTCCACTTATGGCTATTGAGTTCACCCAATCATTTGCATTTGGGTTCCAAATAGTGTCAGCAACTCCTGTAGCTTTATTAAGTTTGGCAACATTATTTTTGTTCTGTCCGCCTACAATGGTAAAGAATCCGCCTACATAAATATCGGTTCCGCTTATGGTAATTGAATTTACTTCATCATTAGCATTTGGGCTCCAAGTGAGATCAGCAGTTCCTGTAGTGTTATTAAGTTTAGCAATATAATTTATGTTCTGTCCGCTAATAGAGGTAAAGTTTCCACCTGCATAAATATAGGTTCCATTTATGGCAATTGAATTTACCCAATTATTTGCATTAGGATCCCATGAAATATCAGCAGTTCCTGAAGTATTATTAAGTTTAGCAATATGATTTCTGCTCTGTCCGCCAATAGAGGTAAAGATTCCACCTACATAAATATCGGTTCCATTTATGGCAATTGAATTTACCCAATCATTGGCATTTGGATCCCAAGTAATGTCAGCATTTCCTGTAGTATTATTAAGTTTAGCAATATGATTCCTGTTCTGTCCGCCAATAGAGGTAAAGCTTCCACTTGTAAAAATATCGGTTCCGCTTATGGTAATTGAATTTACCCAATTATTTGCATTAGGATTCCATGAAATATCAGCATCTCCTGTAGTATTATTAAGTTTTGCAATATAACTCCTGCTTTGTCCACCAATAGAGGTAAAGAATCCACCTGCATAGATATCAGTTCCACTTATGGCAATTGAATTTACACCATCATTTGCATTAGGATTCCATGTAATGTCTGCATTTCCTGAAGTATTATTAAGTTTAGCAATATGATTTCTGCTCTGTCCGCCAATAGAGGTAAAGGCCCCACCTACATAAATATCGCTTCCACTTATGGCAATTGAAAATATCCAATTATTTGCATTTGGATTCCATACAGTATCTACTGTTTTGTCAGCATTAATATGGGCAATATTATTTATTGCATAAGCGCCAACATTAGAAAAAGCACCTCCTATATACCAGCCACCAAGCCCGTCAGAAACAACAGTGGCGATACTGCCGTTAATTTTTGGGAAAGCCATGTCCGGCATTGCATTGTTTGTGGTAAGTTTTGTCCCGCATCCTGTGTTAGGTCCTACATAAGTAAAATCCCCGCCAATGTAAATATATGAGCTATCGCATGCGATGGTATAAACATCACCATTTGTAACCCATAGCAAAGTATCCAGAGTTTGTGCATGTAAAATAGTAATAGCTGTAAAAGTCATAATTATTACAAAAAAAGTTCTTTTCATGATATTTGAAATTTAGTTAATAAAAAAAGATATTGTAAAAATAATAAAAAGTGATTTGTAAAAGATCAAATAAACAAAGTCTTTTAAATGTAAATACAAACATACAATTAATTGCTATATTTTATTTTTCCCACTTTGGCACGTTAATTGTTTTATCTATTTTGAAAACAAAACAAATGTGCTATGAAAAGAATGTATTTAATAATGAGAAAGAGGCTTTCAGAAAGCGGTTTTCTCGGGACAGGCAGGGTTGCCGTTTTACTGGGTTTATTTGCAGTTTTATTTTCTTCGTGTTATCATGAAGACTACTATTATCCTGAAGGCAGGGACGGAAGGCCGGGCAACGCATACCTTTCTTTAACATGGGCATATGATATCCCAAATTATATTGATGCAGGCACAGGAGCAATACCTCCTTATTTTGAGTGGAGCAGATATTACATGGCATATTCAGGCTACTATACCTTATATTATGAAGGTAACTATTGGAACGGGTATGCATGGGGGTATTATGCATGGGAAGTGAACTATGAAATATGGGTTAATTCCGGTGAACCCGGTGGTTATTATTATGACGGGCTTGATGGTGCAGATACTTACTTTACTCTTGAATGCAGCCCATACGGACCATATGCTTATAAAGATGAGCAAATAGGAGGAGGTGATACAGGAAACGGTACTAAGCTGATATCGGATAAAGATGATGAAATAGTAATAATGAAAGAGAAAAAGAATTATTCGATGAAAGTAACCTATAAGAAAGTTGAAAAGAGAACACAAAGTGTAAAATAAAGATGTAAAAGCTTCAAGCTACAAGCTTCAAGTTTGAAGCTTGTAGCTTTGAATTTACAGCTAAATTATATGAATTTTTGGGTTTGCAAACCCTGTTTCTATTAAAAAAAAGCCTTTTTACCAATTATTCTGATAAAAAATATTAGATATTAATATTTTGATTATCAGCCTTATATAAAAAATAACTAAAAATTTATTAAAAAAAACTTGACAAGCATTAAATACTGTTATATATTTGTAGCGTATTAGTCATGTAGAACACTAAAACAATATAATTATGATAGAAATAAAAAATATGAAATTTGGTTACAGGAGAAATCATCTGCTTTTTAGTGATTTAAACCTGAGTTTATCACCGGGAAGAGTTTATGGCTTACTCGGGAAAAACGGGGCTGGGAAAACTACTCTTTTAAAGATAATTTCCGGCTTATTATTCCCTAAAAAAGGGGAATGTAAAGTTTTTGGTAATGATTGCAGCCTCAGGCTTCCTTCAGTTTTAAATGATATATATTTAATTCCGGAAGAGTTCGAGCTGCCATCAGTTACAATAAATAATTATGTAAAGGCTGATTCTGTCTTTTACAAAAATTTTTCCGTAGCAGATATGGACAAATATCTGTATGAATTCGGATTATCAAGAGACAATAAACTTAACAGCCTTTCGTATGGCCAGAAGAAAAAATTCCTTATAGCTTTCGGCCTGTCGACAAATGCAAAAATACTGATCATGGATGAGCCGACCAACGGGTTGGATATTCCTTCAAAGGTGCAGTTCAGAAAGATCATAGCTTCATCAATAACAGATGAAAGGTGTTTTATAATTTCAACACACCAGGTGCGTGACCTTGAAAGCATTCTGGACACTATTATCATTCTGGAAAAAGGTAAGATAATTTTCAATTATGCTGTTGAGAAAATTGCTGCGGGTTTATCTTTTAAGTTTGCACATAATGAAGAGACTGCAAGGAAAGCAATGTATTCTGAAGATATTCTTGGAGGCAAAATGCTCATTCTGCAAAATGAAAACCATGATGAAGAAACAAAAATTGAATTGGAAATTTTATTTAACGGGGTTTTAAACAGCCCTGAAATGTTTAACAAGTTATTAAATAAATAAGAATATGGAAAATAATGTATTAAACACAGAAAGACTGTTTTCTTTAATAAAAAGAAAACTCATACTGAACAGAAATAGTGTATTAATAGCTGTTTCTGCTGTTGCAGGCATACTGTTGATTTTATTTTATATAATTTCATTTGCATCAAATGAATGTGATTACCAGGCACAATACGGTTTATTTTGTGCCGTGTTTTTTATCTGCGGGTATATTTTTTCCGGCACAACATTTGCCGGGCTTGGAAAGAGCACAACAGGATACCAGTATTTAACCCTGCCGGCATCCAATCTTGAAAAACTGATAACAGGATGGCTGTATTCATCCGTTTTATATTCTTTGATATCATTTGTTTTATTTATCATACTGTCAACTCTGGCTTGCAGCTTATCTGCATTACAGGCAGGATTTGACAGTATGATAAATAAAACAAATGATATCAAAGAATAAAAAACTGATAACAGGATGGCTGTATTCATCCGTTTTATATTCTTTGATATCATTTGTTTTATTTATCATACTGTCAACTCTGGCTTGCAGCTTATCTGCATTACAGGCAGGATTTGATTTTGTGGCTTTTAATATAAACATAAATGATATTTTCAGGATAATAGGTATATATATGGTTACTCAGACAGTATTTTTATTCGGCTCCACTACTTTTAAAAAGAGGGCTTTTATTAAGACATTGCTTTTTTTATTCTTGTTTTCTGTAACAATATATTTGATCGTGATCGCATTCGGCATGTCTGTTATTTATCGTTTTGCAATTTTCAATATAGTTACAAACAACAATCAGCTTCCTTTTACTCCTGAATTAAAATATTTCTTCGAAAATACGTTTCCATTAATATCCAAAATACTGTTCTGGTATGTTATTGCGCCGTTTTTTATGATCGTTTCTTATTTCAAATTAAAAGAAAGGGAGATATAACTATGGAATTTCTAGGTAATCAGGCAATATATCTGCAGATAGCAGATATAATATGCGAAAACATACTGCTTGGAAAGTGGAAAGAAGGCGAAAGGATACCTTCAATCCGCGAGATAGCAGTTGAAATGCAGGTTAATCCTAATACTACTGTACGAACATTTAACTATCTGCAGGAAAAAGGAGTCATCTATAATAAAAGAGGCATGGGTTATTTTGTTGTTGAAGACGGATATAAAAAAACCCTTGCACTGAAAAAAGAAGAATTCATGAAAAAAGATGTTGCGGTATTCTTTAAAAACCTGCAGCTGCTTAAGGTAGATATTAACGAAGTAATAAATTTATATAATAACTTTAAAACAAAAGAGATATGAAAACAAGTACAAAAATATTGATCACAGCATTTGCAGTGTTGTTAACTGCTATTATTACATTATTAATTTATATAAATCTTAATATTGTAGATGATAAATCACTTGAAAAGTCAGGTATTTTAAATGCTCAGGTAAGAGAAGTTCCTGATTTTACGGCAATTAATGCAATTTCAGGAATGGAGATCATCCTTGTTCAGGATACTTTCCGGCAGGTTAAAGTGGTTGCAGACAAAAATATCATAAATAAAATAGCAACAGATGTTAAGGACGGTGTTCTGCAGGTATCTGTTAAATCAGATACTGCAACCAGAAACGGTATTTTTATAAGAACTACATACCTCAATTCCGAAATGTTGAAAAATGTGAAAGTATATGTTACTTTTAAAGAACTTAATAAAATCAGGCTTTCAGAAGGAATATCCCTGACATGTAATAATACTATTCATGCAGACAGCATGGCGGTGGAAATAGAAAATGGTGTTAAGGGTAACCTGAATGTCAATGCCGGCAATATGAGTATTACTATGTTAACAGGGGCGATTATGAACATTTCAGGTACTGCTGAAACAGTGAATTTAGTTGCCAGCACAGGGTGTGAGATTAATGCTGAAAATTTCAACGGCAAAAAAATGGACATATCTGCGTCAACAGGGTCTGCTATAAAAGTAGGAATATTTGAATCACTTAATATTGAAGCATCAACAGGAAGCGTTGTTAAATACAAGAAAGGATCACATTTAGGTTTCACAGATATTAATAACGGTGCAAAAATTTCAGAGTATTAATAGATAAAGAATATTTTAATAACAATTAAAAACTTTAAAATTATGGAAAACAACACACAGCAGGTTACAGAAGTAACAGAAATTAAAGCAAGGCCGGAATTTCTTACGACCTTATGTATTCTGAGTTATGTCGGTATAGGATATTCATTTATTTCTACAGTTACAAACTTTTTTACACAAGGCATGCAGAAGCAATTAATGGAAAAATCATTAGAAATGAATGCTAATAATCCTAAAGGTAATCCTTTATCTTTTATGATGGATCCTGTGATGCAAAACAGAGCAATGGAATACGCAACAACAAGTAATGTCGTTAATATTATTTGTTTATTAATATGCCTGGCAGGAGTTTTGCTGATGTGGAAATTAAAGAAAAAAGGGTATTTTATTTATATTGCCGGAGAAATTTTTCCTTGTATTTTTTCGTTTGTAATTTTTGCAGGCTCCCCGTTTGGAACCTTCATAGCTACTATATGCTCTATTTTTGCCATAACTTTCATTATATTATATGGGGTTAATTTAAAGCACATGTCTTAAAAACAAGTTAATAACTGGAAGGTTCGAAACTATGAAAACACTGAATAGAAATCTGTCAGGACTATTAATAGTAATAATAGCAGCAGTATTATCAAACAACTGCTATTCGCAGTCCAAAACAGAAAAACAGAAAGAAGGGAAAACTACAGAGAATAATATAGAAAAAACAGATAATGCAAACATGGATAAAGAACTGATAGCAGCCCTTGATACGATTCGTCAGGATGACCAGAAGTACAGGTTGCAGGTCAGTGAGGTACAGAAGAAATATGGTATGAATTCCGAAGAGATGAAAGCTTTGTGGAATGTAATAAATGAGAAAGATTCTGTAAACCTGATTATTGTTGAAAAAATACTGGATGAAAGGGGGTGGCTTGGCGCTGATGTTATCGGAAAGCGGGGAAATGAAACCTTGTTCCTGGTAATCCAGCATTCAGACCAGAAAACCCAGGGAAAATATTTACCTATGATGAGAGAAGCTGTTAAGAACGGCAAAGCCGAAGCAAGTTCTCTGGCATTACTTGAAGACAGAGTTGCTTTAAGGCAGGGGAAAAAACAGATATACGGCAGCCAGGTTGGTGTAAATCCTATATCGGGCGAAAATTATTTGTTACCATTGGAAGATCCCGACAACGTTGATAAAAGAAGAAAAGAAGTAGGTCTTCCACCGTTGGCTGGTTATTTAAAGTGGTTTAATATAGAATGGGATGTTAAAAAATACAAAAAGGAGATAGAAAAATTTGAAGGTAAAAAATAAAATAAAAAATAAATAGTTATTAATCTGTAAAAACCAAAAAATTATGAAAACAAAAATAATTCTTTTAATGCTTGTTGCAGGTCAATGCAGTTACTTGTTCTCACAGGAATCCCATAGGAAAACCAGTGATACCACAACTTATAAATTCAAAGATGAAAATGGAAGTGGATATATTACTATAATTAATGATGGTGACAACAAGAAAGAATCTGTCAGTAATGGGGACACAACAACCTATAAATTCAAAGATGAAAATGGAAGCGGATATATCACTATAATTAAAGAGGACGAAAATAAAAATGCTGTTAATAATAAAAAGAAGAAGAATAACAAAAAATAAAAACAACTTGCTGTCCGTAGTTTGAGGTAGCTGAGCTTGTCAAAGTGCCGAACTGCAGACAATATAAAACAAAAGTAATTAACTACGAAATCAGTATCTTTAATATTATTTTTTTTCCTGCAATTCACCATGCTGAATGCACAGGAAGATTATGCCAAAATAGAGGGCGGAATTTTAAACAGCAGTAATGAACCCATACCTTATGCTTCTATTGGAATTAAAGGTACTTTTATAGGAACGGCATGCAATGCCGACGGGGATTTTATTATCAAATTTCCTGCCAAACATTTGTCAGACACTTTGGGAATAAGTTGCCTTGGTTATATGACAAAGTATATCCCTGTAAAAGATATTATTAATAAAACTAAAAACATCATCATCCTTCAGCCGTCTTTATATACATTAAAAGAGGTTGTTATAACAAACAGGGAAATAACAGCTTTGGATATTGTGAAAAAGGCTGTAAATAGTATTCCTTATAATTACGAAACAGAGGAGTGTGAATTGACAGGATTCTGCAGGCAGCTGATGTATGGCAAGGTATCCGGTAACTTATCTGCAAATGTTTATGAATATGTGATAGGTGTTTACAAGCCTGCAATGGAAAAAAATGAAGGGAATTTGATAAAAATAATAAAAGCAAGACAGATAAAAGATGTACGCAGTAAAAGTGTTGATATTGGTGAAACTGTAGGTTTGGCTGAAATTTTTTCTGATTATGATATTGTAAAAAAAAAACAAGACCTTTCTTTCTTAGATGAAGAAAAATTCAGATATTATAACTATGAATTTGTGGAGAAGGAGGCTTGTGAAAGCAATGAATCATATATTATTTCATACAAGCCTAAAGGGAAAATAAAAAGAGATGACGACGAAGACACATATAAAGGCACTATTTATATTGACAAAAACACTTTTGCTATTACAAAGATAAACGGAGAGAATTTAATACTGAATTCATTATATATGCTTCCGGTTAAATTTTTAACAGGTACTGACTTCACATATTCTTTCCAGACAAATTATCACAAAATGGACAATAATAAATGGTATCCTGATTACTCATATATTGAAGTTAATGCATCAGCCGGATATGGTTTATTAGATATTGAAGTAAACAGCGAATTAAAAATCACAGACATAAAAAAGAAGAATATAAGCAAATACAAGCCGGAAGAGGTTTGTCATATGAGTGGCGATTTGTCAAAATACTGTGAAAGTGTTGATACTTATGATAAAAACTTTTGGGGTAATTACAACACAATTCCTCCTAACAGCAATTATCGGAAGTATATAAATATGATCACGAAAAAAACAGAAAGCCAGAAAAAACAAAAAAACAGTTTTATAAAAGGCTCAGTAAAAATGTCTGCGGAATAGTATTTGAAAGAATATATTAACTTTGCCGTAAAATAATATATTCAATGTCAATATACCACTGGATATTACTTGGAGGATTTGCGGTATTTTTAGTAACAGGTTTTTCAGCATTCTTTTCTGTATTATCAAAAAAAGGCATTAAGGATTATTCTGTACCACGTGGCAATGTGAATTCTGCAATAGCTTATTCTTTCACCGGTGCAATGTCGCCTGTGAAAAAAGAATCGGCATATATGCACCTGCCTATATATACGGCAGGAATGTTTTTTCATATTGGCACTTTTTTAAGCTTTTTTTGCCTTGCAGTTTTGTTTTTCGACGTAAAATTAAGCATATGGCTTACATATATTTTTTCTGTTTCAATTTTCACGGCGGGTTTATGCGGCATTGGTATTTTAATTAAAAGAATAATAAAACTGCGGAGCCTTTCCAATCCCGATGATTATTTCAGCAATATGTTGGTTACAGGATTTCAGATTATTACTGCTGCAACAATTCTTTTTCAGTACACAACGCATGTTTTGTTTATATACGGTGCTTTCCTTTTTCTTTATATCCCCGCAGGAAAACTTAAGCATACGATATATTTTTTCACATCACGCATACATCTGGGAATGTTTTACGGCAGAAGAGCAGTATGGCCGCCAAAGAACAAATGACAATGGGAAAAGATAAACTCACAGAACGGCAAAGGAAAATTCTTGGAGTCCTGAAAAGCAGGCTGGACGGCAGGCTTATGACTCATCTCAACAGTTGTGTCCGTTGCGGATTGTGTGCCGAAACATGCCATTATTATTTATCAGAAAAAAATGACAATTACATACCCGGTAAAAAAGTTGAAATCATTTCTGCTGTTTACAGAAAATACTGCTCCCTCACAGGAAAGATTTTTTCCGGCTTCTTAGGTGCAGGAAAAATTGACGAGAAAGCAATTCAGGAACTTAAAGACCTTGCTTTCGGCTCATGTTCAATGTGCGGGCGTTGCGTTGCTCACTGCTCCATAGGTGTAGACATCCCATTTTTAGTAAGGACTGCACGCATAATGCTTAATGAAATAGGTGAAGTTCCCAGAGGGCTCCGGTCAACAGTGGATGCTGCTATCAACACAGGCAATAACATGGCAATACCACGTAACGACCTTGTTGATACGCTTAAATGGTTGGAAGAGGATTTGCAGATGGAAGTGAATGACAAAAATGCACAGATACCGCTTGATAAGGAGAACGCAAATCTCGTTTATACCTTAAACCCGCGTGAACCTAAATTTTTCCCGCTTTCAATCAGTGCCATAGCAAAGATATTTTATGCTGCGAAAGAAGACTGGACAATATGCACAAGTGTTTTGGGTTTCAGCTTTGCCAATTCTTTAAAATAACGCTCCGTTAA